>CALRZA010000207.1:0-4578 GCA_943372535.1 Auritidibacter sp. Marseille-P8566 | reverse complement strand
CGCCGACATCCTCTCCGAGGTCGGGGCGCGTCTCGTCGAGGTGCCCGTGCCCGACGACTCGGAGCCGATGCTCGTCGACCTCGCCAAGCGCCTCGAGGAGCGCGGACTCAAGGTCGCGCTCGGTCACCGCGGCAAGCTCGGACTCGTCGCCTCCCGTGGCGGCCGCTGCGTCGTCATCGAGACGGATGCCGTGCTGCTGAGTTCGACGCTGCGGGAGTCCCTGCGCCTGCGCCCCGAACTGCTGCGGCGGCTCGGCTGGCACTACCTGCGCGTGCACGCGTTCGAGCTATTCAGCGACCCGGATGCCGTCGCCCAGCGCGTCGTCACGATGCTCGGCGGCGAGCCGGCTCCCGTGACGCAGCCGCTCGCGGTGCAGCACGCCTGAGTCGATGGCCGACCACCGCGCCGAGGACCCGCCCCCGCCGCCGCCTCGCAAGAGCCAGCGCGCGAGTGAGGCCGAGGCCGTGCCGGCGGATGCTGCGCTCGCGAATGCTGTGCCCGCGGATGCCGCTGCCGACGTCGCCGACACGGCATCCGCTGCTGACGGGGTCGTGCACGACCTCGACGCGGACCCGCCCGCGCCGCGGCGCCCCCGTCGCGTGACGACACCGCCGCCCGCGGGCTCCGACCCGGCCCCGATCTCCGAGGCGCCCCGCCACCGCGCCAACGAGAACGACCAGCGCCTGCGCGCCGACAAGCCGCCGCACTGGGGCTGAGCCCCGCCATCCGCCGCACTGGGGCTGACGCCCCGCCATCCGCCGACCTGCGAGTTTCGGTCGCACGCCATCGCGCCGCCGCGACCACAACTCGCAACCCGGCGGGGTCAGGGGGCGTGCGCACTGGCCGCAGCGACCGCAACTCGCAAGTCGGCTGGGTATGGGGTCGCGGGATCTCGCCCCCGCGACCGCAACTCGCAAGTCGGCGGGGGCTCGGGCCGCGTGCGGCAGGTTACGCGGTCGGCGCGTCCTTCTTGAGCAGGTCGCGGATCTCGGCGAGCAGCTCGAGTTCGGTCGGCGGCGCGGGCTCGGCCCGGGCATCCGGCTCCTGGCGCTTGCGGAAGGCCGTGCGCTTCACCGCGTTAATCGGCACGATCAGGGCGAAGTAGACGACGACCGCGACGAGCAGGAACTGGATGACCGCCGCGATGACGGCGCCGAAGTAGAGCGTCGCCTCGCCGCCCGAGGTCGTGGGAATCGTGACGGGCAGCGCCGTCGCGAGGCTCTCCGCGCTGAACAGCGCGCCGATCGCGGGGTTGAGCACGCTGCCGACGATCGCGTTGACGATGCCGGTGAACGCGGCGCCGATCACGACGGCGACCGCGAGGTCGATGACGTTGCCGCGGAGGATGAACTCCTTGAAGCCCTTCAACATGACGATCTCCTAGCTGCTGGAACTGCTGCCTGAACCTGAACTACTGCTGCTGGAACTGCTGCCGCTGGACGGCGCGGCCGCGGGAGCCGCGGCGGGGGTGCTCGACGAGCTGGAGCTCGAGCCGGAGTCGCCCGACCCGCTCGACGACGACCCGCTCGACGACGACCCGCCCGACGACGAGCCCGACTCCTTCGTGCCCGCCCGCGAGTCGGTGCGGTAGAAGCCCGAGCCGCTGAAGGTGACGCCCACCGGCGAGAACACCTTGCGCAGCACACCGCCGCAGGTGGGGCAGACGGTGAGGCTGTCGTCGGTGAACGACTGGTGGATGTCGAAGGCGTTGCTGCACTCGGTGCAGCGGTACGAGTAAGTGGGCATGGGTCCTGTGGATCGGTCAGTGCGGTGAGGTCAGAGCAAAAGGCGGACGTCAGAAGGCGACGATGCCGCTCGGGGTGACGACGCCATCCACGCGCTGGTCGTGGCGCTCGCTCGGCACGGTGTCGAGAAGTTCCTCGTCGAAGATCACAGCATAGACCGGGGGGCAGTTCTCCATCGATCCGAGGGTCTTGTCGAAGTAGCCCCGACCCCAGCCCATGCGCATGCCCGAGCGGTCGACGGCGGCGGCGGGCACGACGATGAGGTCGACCTCGTTGATCGCGAGCGGGCTCAGGAGCTCGGTCGTCGGGGTCGGCATGCCGAGCACATCCTCGTCCTCCTCCTCGCCGTCGTAGGTCGCCCAGTCGAGCAGGCCGTCGGCGCGCGAGACCGGCAGCAGCACGCGGATGTCGTTCTCGCAGGCCCACGCGAGGAAGTCGCGGGTGCCCGGCTCGTCGGGAGTCGAGAGGTAGGCCGCGATCGAGCGCGACCCCAGATCGCTCGTGAGCTGGATGAGGTGGCCGGTCAGCGCGTCATCCGCGCGCTCCCGCTGGGTCGCGCTCGTGATGCGTCGGCGCTCGCGCAACTCCGCGCGCAGGGCCCGCTTCGCGTTTGCCACCTCGTCGGCCATGGCAGTCATTCTAGGAGGGGGGTGTTACCGGCGGATGTCAGGCGGCGCAAGGGTCTCATCGCGAGCCGATGTTTCGCGGGCCGGGCCACTACCCTGAAGGCATGTCAATCCGCATCACGAAGGCCGTCATTCCCGCGGCCGGGCTCGGAACGCGCTTCCTGCCCGCGACCAAGGCGATGCCCAAGGAGATGCTGCCGGTCGTCGACAAGCCGGCGATCCAGTACGTCGTGGAGGAGGCCGTGCACGCGGGCCTGACCGACGTGCTCATGATCACCGGGCGCAACAAGAACGCCCTCGAGAACCACTTCGACCGCATGACCGAGCTCGAATCCACGCTCGAGGAGAAGGGCGACCTCGACAAGCTCAAGAAGGTCGAGTACTCCAACGACCTCGCCGACATGCACTATGTGCGCCAGGGCGACCCCCGCGGACTCGGCCACGCCATCCTGCGCGCGCGCATGCACGTGGGCCGCGAGCCGTTCGCCGTGCTGCTCGGTGACGACCTCATCGATCCGCGCGACGTGCTGCTCACCCGCATGCTCGACGAGCAGCAGGCCCGCAGCGCGACCGTCATCGCCCTCATGGAGGTCGACCCGGGACACGCCCACCTCTACGGCATCGCGACGGTCGAGCCGACCGACGACGACGAGGTCGTGAAGATCACGGGTCTGGTTGAGAAGCCGGCCGCCGGCACCGCGCCCTCGAACCTCGCGATCATCGGGCGGTACGTGCTTCAGCCCGAGGTCTTCGACGTGCTCGAGACCACGGCGCCGGGCAAGGGCGACGAGATCCAGCTCACCGATGCGCTGCAGGTCATGGCGCGCGACGACATCGCCGGGGGCGTCTACGGCGTCGTCTTCCGCGGTCGCCGCTACGACACCGGTGACCGCCTCGACTACATCAAGGCGATCATCCAGCTCGCCGTCGAGCGCGACGACCTCGGGCCCGACCTGCGGCCGTGGCTGCGCGAGTTCAGCGCCGGCCTGGAGTAACCGCCCGTGTCGACCATCCCCACCTTGCACGGGGGCTCCACCACCATCCGGCCGATCCGGCTGCGGGATGCCCGGGCCCTCGAACGCGAACTCCTCGACAACCGCGGCTGGCTGCGCAAGTGGGAGGCGACCAACCCGCACGGGCCGATGAACTTCGACGTGCGCTCCAGCATCCGCGCCCTGCAGCAGAACGCGCGGGCGGGCCTCGGCTTGCCGTTCATCATCGAGGTGGATGGCGAACTCGCGGGCCAGCTGAACGTCTCGTCGATCGCCTACGGGTCGCTCTCCACCGCGACGATCGGCTACTGGGTCTCGGAGCGCTTCGCGGGCCGCGGAGCGACCCCCACCGCGGTCGCGCTCGCGACCGACCACTGCTTCTTCACGGTCGGGCTGCACCGCATGGAGATCTGCATCCGGCCCGAGAACGAGCCGTCGCTGCGCGTGGTCGAGAAGCTCGGCTTCCGCTACGAGGGGCTGCGGCGGCGCTACATCCACATCAACGGCGACTGGCGCGACCACTTCTGTTTCGCCCTCACCGTGGACGAGGTGCCGATCGGCGTGCTCGCCCGGTGGATGGCGGGCAAGGCCCCCTCGCGCGACGCCGAGGTGCCCGCGGCCGACCGCGCGAAGGCGCAGCGGCCCCTCTAGCCCGACCCGCTGATTGAGTAGCGCAAAGCGCGTATCGAAATCAAGCCCCGCCCCCCCCCCCACCTCCCGATTCCCTGAGCACCCCGGCGCGGCATCCCGCGTTCCGGTCGGTCGCGCTCGTACCGTAGGCACATGGAACTCACGGGACTCGGCGGCGGCATCATGCTCGCGATCGCCGCGGCCCTGTGGCTCGTCTACCTCGTGCCCAACTGGCTGCGCCGCCGCGAGTACCTTGCGACCGAGCGCAACGCCGTGCGGCTGCAGCAGACCATCCGCGTGCTCGCCGAGACGTCGGAGCCGCCCGTGCTGCCGCGTCGCCTGACCCAGGGCCCGGTCGCCGTCGGACGCCCGCCGTCGTTGCCCGCCCGGCCCGACCCGCAGGTGCTCGTCGCCCGCCGCGTGCGCCGCACCCGCGGGTTCGCGACGTTCGTGCTGCTGACCGCAGTGGTGGTCGGCGCGATCTCCCTCGCCAACGCCGCCTGGCTCGTCGTCGGCGCCTCGGCGCTCGCGGGCGTCGTCGCGGTTTCGCTGCTCGCCCGCCTCGCCGAGGTCTCGCGCAACCGG
>CALRZA010000206.1:0-4599 GCA_943372535.1 Auritidibacter sp. Marseille-P8566 | reverse complement strand
AACGAGTCGCTGCGGGCGCGCATCGAGGAGATCCGTCTCGCGGTGGGCCCGCTCATGAACCTCGGCGACGTCACCAACAAGACGGTGCCCAAGATGAGCCTGCTCGCTCCGGCCCGCGACGGCGGCCTCGTGGCGACGCGCACCTTCATCCCGCACCGCGTGCACGAGTCGATCGGGGTGCTCGGCGCCGTCTCCGTCGCCACGGCCTGCATGATCGAGGGCAGCGTCGCCGCCCGCATCGCCGGGATCACGAGCGCCGCACCTTCCCTCGAGGTGGAGGTCGAGCACCCCAGCGGCTTCTTCACCGTGCAGATGGAGGTCGACCGCTCGTCGGGCGAGCTCGTCGTCACCAAGTCCGCGCTGCTGCGCACCACCCGAATGCTGATGGACGGCACCGTCTACGTCAATCCCACGGAAGAGAACGCATGATCATCGACGCCCACGGCCACTACACGACGGCGCCCGAGGCCCACAACCAGTGGCGCATCGACCAGCTCGCCGCCTTCGCGGCCGGCCAGCCGAGCCCGCCCTACCCCGAGATCCCGGATGACGTCATCCGCGCGTCGATCGAGGAGAACCAGCTCAAGCTGATCACCGAGCGCGGCAGCGACCTGACGATCTTCTCGCCGCGCGCGAGCGCGATGGGCCACCACGAGGGCGACCAGCGCATCAGCCTCGAGTGGACCGTGGCCTGCAACAACCTGATCAAGCGCGTCGTCGACCTCTTTCCCGAGACCTTCGTGGGTGTCGGCCAGCTGCCGCAGTCGCCCGGCGCCGACCTCACGGCGACGATCGCCGAGCTCGAGCGGGTCGTGAACGACCTCGGCTTCATCGGCGTGAACCTCAACCCCGACCCGTCGGGCGGCCAGTGGCAGACGCTGCCCCTCACCGACAAGGTCTGGTACCCGCTCTACGAGAAGATGGTCGAGCTCGACGTGCCCGCGATGGTGCACGTCTCGGCGAGCTGCAACGTCAACTTTCACGCGACCGGCGCGCACTACATGAACGCCGACACGACCGCGTTCATGCAGCTCATCCAGGGCGACCTGTTCAAGGACTTCCCGACCTTGCGGCTGATCATCCCCCACGGTGGCGGCGCCGTGCCATACCACTGGGGTCGCTACCGCGGGCTCGCGGACATGCTCAAGCAGCCCAGCCTCGACACCCACGTCATGAACAACGTGTTCTTCGACACGTGCGTCTACCACCAGCCCGGCATCGACCTGCTCGTGGATGTCATCGACACCAAGAACATCCTCTTCGGCAGCGAGATGATCGGCGCCGTTCGCGGAATCGACCCCACGACGGGTCAATACTTCGACGACACGAAGCGCTACATCGACGCGGCCGACCTGTCGGACGCGCAGCGGGCGAGCATCTTCTCGGGCAACGCGCGCACGGTGTTCCCGCGGCTCGACGCGATCCTCACCGGGCAGGGCCGATGAGCACCGCGCCCGCGTTCGTCAAGGATGCCGACTGGCTCGACTGGCATCCGGACCCCACGAAGCCCACGTTCGTCGTCCCCGTTGGAGCAGTGGATGCCCACTGCCACGTCTTCGGCCCCGGCGACCTCTTCCCCTTCGCCCCGGAGCGCAAGTACACCCCGTGCGATGCGAGCCGCGAGCAGCTGTTCGCGCTGCGGGACTTCCTCGGCTTCGACAAGAACGTCGTCGTGCAGGCCACGTGCCACGGGGCCGACAACTCGGCGCTGCTCGACGTGCTCGAGCACAGCGACGACCGCGCTCGCGGCGTCGTGACGGTCAAGCCCGACATCGAGGTCGCCGAGCTCGATCGCATGCACGCCCTGGGCGTGCGCGGCGTGCGCTTCAACTACGTCAAGCGCCTCGTCGACCCGAAGCCCGACGACTACTACCGCTCGATCGTCGAGAAGATCGCACCGCTCGGCTGGCACGTCGTGCTCTACTTCGAGCCCGCCGACCTCGCCGCCAAGCGCGACTTCTTCGCGAGCCTCGGCGTGCCGATCGTCGTCGACCACATGGGCCGGCCCGACGTGACGAAACCCGTCGACGGGCCCGAGTTCGCGGCCTACCTCGATTTCGCCCGCACGGCGGATGTCTGGACCAAGGTCAGCTGCCCCGACCGCCTCACGGTCAGCGGCTCGCCGCTCTACGCCGACGTCGTTCCGTTCGCGAAGGCGATCGTCGAGGAGTTCCCCAACCGCGTGCTCTGGGGCACCGACTGGCCGCACCCCAACATGAAGAAGGAGATGCCGGATGACGGCATCCTCGTCGACTACGTGCCCTCGATCGCCACGACCCCCGCCCTCCAGGAGAAGCTCCTGGTCACCAACCCCACCACCCTCTATTGGAGCTGATCATGAAACCTGACTTCGAGCAGTTCAAGGACATCCCCGGCACGACGATCTTCACGATCGAGAAGGCCCGCGACGGCTTTCCCCTCAACCAGTTCTGCATGAGCCTGCGCACGGCGGCGAACCGCGAGCGGTTCCACGCCGACGAGCGCGCCTACCTCGATGAGTGGGACATGACCGAGGACCAGAAGCAGGCCGTGCTCACGCGCGACTTCCAGAAGATGCTCGACCACGGCGGCAACGTCTACTTCCTGTCGAAGATCTTCGCCGCGGAGGGCCTGTCGTACGTGCAGGCCGTGAGCACGATGACCGACATGAACGTCGAGCAGTACCAGGCGATGATGCTGGCCGGCGGCCGCAACGTCGAGGGGCTGCGGTCGATCAAGGCCCAGCAAGCGGCCGCGGCCGAGAAGGGGAGCGAGTCCTGATGGCCCGCATCACCGCAGGGATCACGACCAGCCATGTGCCCGCCGTCGGGGCGGCCGTCGACATGGGCCGCACCGAGGAGCCGTACTGGAAGCCCATGTTCGAGGGCTACGAGTTCTCGAAGAAGTGGATGTCCCAGAACACCCCCGACGTCGCGATCATCATCTACAACGACCACGCCTCGTACTTCGGCATGGAGATCATGCCGACCTTCGCGATCGGCATCGGCGACTCGTTCGCGATCTGCGACGAGGGCTACGGCCCGCGGCCGGTTCCCGTCGTCGAAGGCGCGCCCGAGTTGGCGACGCATCTGGCGGCATCCCTCATCCTCGACGACTTCGACATGACCGTGCTCAACGTGCTCGAGGTCGACCACGGCCTCACGGTCCCGATGTCGCTCATGTTCGGCACGCCCGACAAGTGGCCCACGAAGGTCATCCCGATCCCCGTCAACGTCGTGATGTACCCGCAGCCCTCGGGCGAGCGGTGCCTCTCGCTCGGCAAGGCGATCCGCGAGGCCGTCGGGCAGTTCGATGAGGATCTGAACGTGCAGATCTGGGGAACCGGGGGCATGAGCCACCAGATCCAGGGCTCGCGCGCGGGTCTCATCAACCTGCCGTGGGACATCCAGTTCATGGACGACCTCATCAACCAGCCCGAGGTGCTGCAGTACAAGCCGCACCTCGAGTACATGATCGAGGCCGGCTCTGAGGGGGTCGAGCTGATCATGTGGCTCATCATGCGCGGCGCCCTCGGCGCCGAGGTGGACGAGGTCTACCGTTTCAACCACGTGCCCGCGTCGAACACCTCGGTCGGGCACCTCATCCTCACCCCGAAGGAGATCTGAGCGTGACGGTCAACCTCGCGGTCGTGGGCCTCGGCGCCTTCGGCCAGAAGCACCTCGACGCCCTCGCGCAGATCCCGGATGCGGTCATCCACTCGGTCGGTCATTCGAAGCAGGATGTCGCGGACGAGGTCGCGGCGAAGTACGGCGCCGCGCACGCCTTCACCGACTACGCCGAGCTGCTCGCGCAGCCGGACCTCGACGGCGTGCTGCTCGCGACCCCGACGCAGATGCACCACGCGCAGACGATCGAGGCGCTGCGAGCGGGCAAGCACGTCATGGTCGAGATCCCGATGGCCGACTCGCTGGCGGGCGTGCAGGAGATCGTCGATGTGCAGGCGGCGTCGGGGCGGATCGCCATGGCCGGGCACACCCGCCGGTTCAACCCCTCGCACCAGTACGTGCACCAGCGCATCGTCGCCGGCGAGTTCGCGATCCAGCAGATGGATGTGCAGACCTACTTCTTCCGTCGCACCAACATGAACGCGCTCGGTCAGCCGCGCTCGTGGACGGATCACCTCCTCTGGCACCACGCCGCGCACACGGTCGACCTGTTCCACTACCAGACCGGCGAGCGCATCGTGAAGGCGAACGCGATCCAGGGGCCGAAGCACCCCGAGTTGGGCATCGCGATGGACATGTCGATCCAGCTGCAGTCGGAGTCCGGCAAGATCTGCACGCTGTCGCTGTCGTTCAACAACGACGGGCCGCTCGGCACGTTCTTCCGCTACATCGGCGACACGGCCACCTACATCGCCCGCTACGACGACCTCGTCACGGGCAAGGAGGAGCCGATCGACGTCTCGCAGGTCGCGGTGTCGATGAACGGCATCGAGCTGCAGGACCGCGAGTTCGTCGCGGCGATCATGGAGGAGCGCGAGCCCAACTCCTCGGTCGCGCAGGTGCTGCCGTGCTACGTCGTGCTCGACGGGCTGCAGCGGCAGCTGGAGTACTGACCTACTTCGAGAACGGGATGCGCTTGCCGTGCAGGATGCGC
>CALRZA010000205.1:0-4607 GCA_943372535.1 Auritidibacter sp. Marseille-P8566 | reverse complement strand
CCTGCCGTCAATCGCATTCTTTCCGTCACCACGCGCTTGTTGGAGGCCATCGCTGCTCCCTAGTTCCCGCGGTCGGTGTGGGATCGCGCTGCAGTTCGCTCCGAGTCGATCCGCCGGGTGAGCCACACGTGCTGGAATGGAAGGGTTGCGAAGAGGCTGAACTGCCCGGCCCCCAGTACGTAAACAATCCACACCAAGTCGGGTTGTGCAGAGACTCGCGCGATGTAGGCGACCGACACCGTGGCAATCAGCAGCACAAGGCCTGCGACCGTCGAAACCAAGGCGATGCGGCGGCGCGCATCGGACGATAGACCTGGCAGGCCAGGCATTCGCCTCGAGCGACCGCTTTCGATCATCACAAGTCACAGGCTAGCGATAGGTGCGACGTTCCTCATCCCGTCGTTGCAGGAAAGACAGCCGAGGCTGGCCCGGGAACCTCGGCGTCACATCACCAGCGCGGAAACCCCCGGCAACTCGTCGAAACGCGCAGACTCATCTCGTGTGAAAACAGTGCGGCCGGTGGCGCGGGCGGTCGCGGCGATGAGCATGTCATGGGCTCCGCGCGGGCGGCCGGAGCGGTGCGCGAAAGCCAGCAGCTCGGCGTGGTAGCGAACGACGGCCAAGTCGTATGGCTCGACGGGCACCGCAGCCAGCACACGATCGACATACGCCGCCCGGGCCTCGCGCTGCGCATCCGACGCGAGCTCGACGCCCACCAGCAGCTCGGCCACCGTCACCGCTGCGATCACGATGTCGTCGGCGTCGCTGAATGCCGGGGGCTCCCCCGCGCGCTCGGCCGTGACGAGGATGCCGGTGTCGAGGATCAGTCGGCGGGCCACGCCACGGCATCCAGCTCGACCGCGGTGCGGGCGGAGGCGACGTCGGCCGCGAAGCCGCCGTCAGGCACGCTCGCGAGCAGCGCCCTCACCGCAGCTCCGTTGCCGACCGGTGCCGGGCCCAGGCTGGCGATGCGCTTGCCCCCACGGGTGATGACGACGGTCTCGCCGTGCTCGACGGCATCCAGCAGGCTCGCGAAGGAACGGCTGGCTTCGGTGGCGGTCATCGTTCGCACCAGATCAGATTATCAGATATTGCTGCGCTCACGCCGCCACCACCGCGATCCAGAACCCCGCGAGCAACGACGGCCCGAACGGGATGCCCGCGCCGCGAGCCGTGCGCAGGGCGGCGAGCGCCGCCACTCCCCCGAGCAGGAACGCGGCGATCGGCGAGACGAGGGCGGGCAGCATCCCGAGCGACCCGGCCGCGAGGCCGAGCACCCCGGCGAGCTTGACGTCGCCCATGCCCATGCCACCGCCGACCGCAAAGACGAGCATGAACGCGAAGTACAGCGCACCGGAGGCGAGCGCGATCACGGGCACCGCGCCATCCACCACGCCTTGGGCGATCAGCGCGACCGCGGCGATCGGGTACGCCGGCAGCACGAGCCGGTTGGGCAGCCGCCGGTCGGCGATGTCGATGCCCACGAGGAGGGGCGTGATGAGCGCGAGGTAGGCGAGCAGCACTGCCCGCGGGTGAAGGCCGGCCGCCCCGAGGGCGACCACCAGCAGGAGTGCCGCGGCGGGCAGCATCCACCAGCGATGCAGCGTGCGCGAAGGAGCGAGCGTCGACATGGCGGCGAGCGTAGTTCGATCCGGCGCGGCCGGTCGGCGTTGTGCACAGCGGCACCGTGCGCAGCAGCCCGGTGAACCGCTACTCGATGAGGTCGATCTCCGGGATCTCGTCACCCTCGAGGGTCGTGACCGTGCGCTCGCCCAGTGCGGTCGAGAGCTGCAGGGGCACGAGCACTGACGAGGTGAGGGTCTCGTCGCTGCAGGCCGCGATCTGATCGACGGCGGCGGGCGAGGTGTCCGGCGCTCCGTAGTAGACGGCGATCTGCACCGTCTCGTCGGTCTCGATCATCGTGACGACGCGCGGGATGCAGAGCACCGACCCGCGCACGTGCACGACGAGGTCGGCGAAGTCGACCGCCGCATTGCCGACCGGGGGCAGGATTCCGACATAGCCGGGCGCATCGAAGTTGCCGAGCAGGGAGAAGTCGTCGAGGGTCGCGATGTAGTCCGGGATGTCGTCGGCGAATGACTGATACCCGAGCACGGCCGGCGCGACGAGACCGCCCGCCGGGGCGGGCGTCGTCGTGATCAGCCGGTTGATGAGGGTGGGCCTCGGATCGCCCCACATCTCGACGACCGCCGACGGCGGGCGCGCGGTGCGGGTCTCGAGGGTGAGCGGGGTGGCGACGTTGACGATGAAGACGGTCAGGGCGCTGAGCAACCCGAGTCCGAAGATCAGGCGGCGAAACCCGTAAGCCGCTCCCCCGGGCTCGTTGGCGGCTTCACCGCTCACGCTCCAGGCCCAGAGCACGCGCCACTGACCGCGGGGGGAGATGACACCCCACGCGCAGACCGCACCCAAGACCACGGCCAGGGCCCCGATCACCCAACTCACCCTTCGACCTTAGCCGTGCGGCCGGGTCCCGACGAATCGTCACGACACGGCCGCCGGCTGAGTCGGCTCAGGCGAGCTCGTTCGACTCCAGCATCTCGGTCACGAGGGCCGCGATCGCCGAGCGCTCGGAGCGCGTCAATGTGATGTGCCCGAAGAGCGCGTGACCCTTGAGCGTCTCGATCACCGAGGCGACACCATCGTGACGGCCGACGCGCAGGTTGTCGCGCTGGGCGACATCGTGCGTGAGCACGACCCGCGAGTTCTGGCCGATGCGGCTGAGCACCGTGAGCAGCACGTTGCGCTCGAGCGACTGGGCCTCATCCACGATCACGAACGCGTCGTGCAGCGAGCGCCCGCGGATGTGAGTGAGCGGCAGCACCTCGAGGATGCCGCGATCGAGCACCTCGTCGAGCACGTTCTGCGAGACGACCGAGCCGAGCGTGTCGAAGACCGCCTGCGCCCACGGGTTCATCTTCTCGGCGGCGTCGCCCGGCAGGAAGCCGAGCTCCTGTCCGCCGACCGCGTAGAGCGGACGGAACACCATGATCTTGCGGTGCTGCTGCTTCTCGAGCACGGCCTCGAGGCCGGCGCACAGCGCGAGCGCCGACTTGCCGGTGCCAGCGCGGCCGCCGAGCGAGACGATGCCGACCTCGGGATCGAGCAGGAGGTCGATCGCCAGACGCTGCTCGGCGCTGCGGCCGTGCAGACCGAAGATGTCGCGGTCGCCGCGCACGAGGGTCATCTCGCCGCGACCGCTCACGCGGCCCAGGGCCGAGCCACGGTCGGAGTGCAGGATCAGTCCGGTGTTCACCGGCAGATCCTCGACGAGGCGCGAGTGCAGCTTCTCGTTGTCGTAGAGCTGCGCCATCTGTTCGGAACTGAGGGTGAGATCCGCCTGGCCCGTCCAGCCGGAGTCGACCGCGAGTTCGGCCCGGTACTCCTCGGCCGCCAGACCGATGGATGCCGCCTTCACCCGCAGCGGGAGGTCCTTCGACACGACGGTGACGGCCAGTCCCTCGTTGGCGAGGTTGAGAGCGACCGCGAGGATGCGCGAATCGTTGTCGCCGAGCTGCAGCCCCGAGGGCAGCACCGACATGTTGGAGTGGTTGAGCTCGACACGCAGCGAGCCACCGTCACCGACGGCGATCGGGAAGTCGAGGCGCTCGTGCTGGATGCGCAGCTCGTCGAGGTTGCGCAGGGCCTGACGGGCGAAGTACCCGATCTCGGGATCGTGGCGTTTGGCTTCGAGCTCGGTCACGACGACCACGGGAAGCACCACGTGGTGCTCGGCGAACCGGAAGACGGCTTTCGGATCGGAGAGGAGCACCGAGGTATCGAGAACGTAGGTGCGCTCGGCTTGGGATCGCCCCGAGCCCCCCGCCTTCGTCGTGTTCTTCGTCGGCTGGGCTGACTCGGCCATGGGTCTCCATCCCCGGGAACAAGTCCCGGATCCCTATCCGCGAGACGGCCGCTGTGGGTGAGCACAGATCGCGAGACGAACTTACGTGGCCGTCTCGATCAGGCGCCGTGCCTGATGTGAACGACGCTAGGCGCTGGATGTTTCGGGCGTGGTTGCGACACGCACCGCGGATGTATCCGGGAGGTTAAATCCGCACGACGGGCGCGCGGTCGCCTACTGGCCGTAGCGGCGGTGGCGCCGCGCGTAGTCGCGCAGGGCCCGCAGGAAGTCGACCTCGCGCAGGTCGGGGCCGAGCGCCTCGACGAAGTAGAACTCGCTGTGCGCGCTCTGCCACAGCATGAAGTCGCTCAGGCGCTGCTCGCCCGAGGTGCGGATGACGAGGTCTGGGTCGGGCTGGCCGCCGGTGTAGAGGTGCTCACCGATCAGCTCCGGCGTGAGGAGGTCGGCGAGGGCGTCGAGGGTGCCGCCCTCGCGGCCGTGGGTCTCGACGATGCTGCGCATGGCATCCGCGATCTCCCGGCGACCGCCGTAGCCGATCGCGAGGTTGACGTGCAGACCCGTGTTGTCGGCGGTGCGTGCCACGGCGGCGTCGAGCTTGGCGCGCAGCGACTCCGGCAGGCCGGCGCTGCTGCCGACGTGCTGGATGCGCCAGTCGCGAAAGTGCGAGAGGTCTTCGGCGAGGTCGCCGATGATCTCGAACAACCCCTCGAGCTCGTCGGCG
>CALRZA010000204.1:0-4661 GCA_943372535.1 Auritidibacter sp. Marseille-P8566 | reverse complement strand
CGATCGTGGTCTCGTACTACTGGCACTTCGTCGACGTGGTCTGGATCGGTCTGTTCACGGTCATCTACCTGCTCCCATAAGTCACAAGAATCGGATCTGAATCTCACCATGGCGACCTCGTCTTCCTCAGCCTCCCGCCGCGAGCGGGCCACCGGCCGACGCTCCCCGCTGGCCACGGTCTCGCTCCTTCTGATCGGACTCCTCGCCACGGGTGGCGCCTACGCGCTCTTCACCACGTCGGCCAGCGCCGGAACCACGGCTGCGGCTGAGACGCAGATTGAGGAGGGCGGCAAGCTCTTCGCGGCCAACTGCGCGACCTGTCACGGCATGGCGCTTCAGGGCACGTCGCAGGGCCCGACCCTGATCGGTGTCGGAGCCGCATCCGTCGACTTCCAGGTCGCGACCGGCCGCATGCCGCTCGCCTACACCGGCCCTCAGGGCGAGGTGAAGCCGCCGCAGTTCACTGCGGAGCAGATCTCGGCCCTCGCGGCCTACGTCGCCTCGCGCGGCCCCGGCCCGGCCATCCCCGACGAGCGCTACCTCCAGGGTGACGGCGACGCCGCGATCGGCGCCGAGCTCTTCCGCATCAACTGCGCGATGTGCCACAACGTCGCGGGTGCCGGCGGCGCGCTGACTCAGGGCAAGTACGCTCCCCCGCTCGCGGGAGTCGAAGCCGTTCACGTCTACGAGGCGATGATCACCGGCCCGCAGAACATGCCGGTCTTCAACGACAACAACATCTCGCCCGAAGACAAGGCGAACATCATCACGTACCTCAAGTTCCTCGACAGCGAGCCCTCCGTCGGTGGCTTCGGCCTCGGCAACCTCGGCCCGGTCTCCGAGGGCTTGTTCATCTGGATCTTCGGCCTCGGGGCGATCGTCGCGATCACGGTCTGGCTGACCGCGAAGTCGAACTGATCGACCTCGGTCGACGCAGCATCTGAAACTTTCTGAAGGGAACTGAGATGGCCAACCACGACGGGGACAGCGGCACACCCGCTCCCGGCTCGACGGTCGCGAAGAACGAGCCGACGACGGCATCCGCGGGAACGGCGGTGACGGTCGCCGACCGCATCCCGAACCCCGGATTCCCGCCCGCGCGCCCTCGTGTCACCGACCTCGACCCGGCGAAGGACAAGCAGCAGGAGCGTCGCGTCACGGCTCTCTTCTTCGTGTCGATCATCGGCAGCGTCATCGCCATCGTCGCGTACATCGCGTTCCCGATCGTCGAGGGCGACCTGCTCTCGGTGCGCTGGAACAACCTGTTCCTCGGCCTTGGCATCACCCTCGCCCTGCTCGGCATCGGCATCGGCGCCGTTCACTGGTCGAAGGCCCTCATGGACGGCCACGACATGGTCGAGGAGCGTCACCCCACCCGTGGCTCCGACGAGACCCGCGCCAAGGCCGTCGAGGTCTTCACCCTCGGCAACAAGGAGTCGGGCTTCGGCCGCCGCGCGATGCTGCGCAACACGCTCATCGGTGCCCTCGTCGTCAGCCCCCTGCCGGCGGTCGTGCTGTTCCGCGACCTCGCCCCGGCCGAAGACCCGGTGCCCCTGCTGCAGCACACGATGTGGAAGAAGGGCACCCGCCTCACCCTCGACCCGTCGGGCACGCCGATCCGCGCCTCCGACGTCACGCTCGGCTCGTCGTTCCATGTGATCCCCGAGGGCATCCTCGAGCTGGAGCACAAGCTCGAGGAGAAGGCCAAGGCCGCCGTGCTGCTCATGCGCCTCAAGCCCGAGGACATGACGGTCTCCCCCGGCCGCGAGAACTGGGGCTACGACGGCATCGTCGCCTACTCCAAGATCTGCACCCACGTCGGATGCCCGGTCGCGCTGTACGAGCAGCAGACGCACCACCTGCTCTGCCCCTGCCACCAGTCGCAGTTCGACATCAAGCGCGAGGCGGCCGTGATCTTCGGCCCCGCCAAGCGTCCCCTTCCCCAGCTGCCCATCGCGGTGGACGCTGAGGGCTACCTCGTCGCGCAGAGCGACTTCCTCGAACCCGTTGGACCTAGCTTCTGGGAGCGCAACGTATGAGTACCACACAGGCCCCTGCTACCGCTCCCGTGCACCCCGCGGCGCAGCCGAGTCGCGGCACCCGGTTCACCGGCTGGGCGGCGAACTACATCGACGAGCGCACGAGCATCTCGGGCGCCGTCAAGGAGTTCGGTCGCAAGATCTTCCCCGACCACTGGTCGTTCATGCTCGGTGAGGTCGCGCTCTACAGCTTCGTCGTCATCCTGCTCTCGGGCACGTTCCTGACGTTCTTCTTCCAGGCCTCGATGACCCCGGTCATCTACGAAGGCTCGTACGTTCCGCTCAAGGGCATCGAGATGTCGGCGGCCATGGCGTCGACTCTCGACATCTCGTTCGACATCCGCGGCGGCCTGCTCATGCGCCAGGTGCACCACTGGGCGGCGCTGCTCTTCGTCGCCTCGATCGGTCTGCACATGCTGCGCGTCTTCTTCACGGGCGCTTTCCGCAAGCCGCGTGAGATCAACTGGATGATCGGCTTCGTGCTCTTCATCCTCGCGATGGCTGAAGGATTCACCGGCTACTCGCTTCCGGATGACCTGCTCTCGGGCAACGGCCTCCGCATCATCGACGGCATGGTCAAGGGCATCCCGGTCATCGGAACCTGGATCTCGTACCTGCTGTTCGGCGGGGAGTTCCCGGGCTTCGACATCGTCGGTCGCCTCTACGTGCTCCACATCCTGCTGCTGCCGGCGATCCTCGTCGCGGCGCTCGGGGTGCACCTGATCCTCATGGTCGTGAACAAGCACACGCAGTTCGCCGGCCCCGGCCGCACGAACGAGAACGTCGTCGGTGTGCCGATCATGCCGGTGTTCGCGGCGAAGGCCGGTGGCTTCTTCTTCATCATCTTCGGTGTGATCATGCTGATCGCGTCCACGTTCCAGATCAACCCGATCTGGGCGTACGGACCCTACGACCCCTCCCCGGTCTCCGCCGGAACGCAGCCCGACTGGTACATCGGCTTCGCCGACGGTGCTCTGCGTCTGGTGCCCCCGGGCTGGGAGGTCGAGCTGGGCGTCTACACGCTCTCGCTCAACATCATGATTCCGCTGCTGATCCTGCCGATCTTCTTGGCTCTGGTGGCGTTCTATCCGTTCATCGAGGCGTGGGTCACCGGCGACAAGCGCGAGCACCACATCGCCGACCGTCCGCGCAACGCCCCGACTCGCACGGCGATCGGTGCAGCTGGTGTGACGTTCTACGCGGTGCTCTGGGCCGCGGCGAGCTCCGACCTCATCGCCACGCACTTCAAGCTCACGATCGAGGGTGTGATCGTCGGCTGCCAGGTGCTGCTGATCGTCGCGCCGATCATCGCCTACTTCGTCACGAAGCGCATCTGTCTCGCGCTCCAGAAGAAGGATCGCGAGATCGCCCTGCACGGCTTCGAGTCGGGTCGCATCGTGCGCCTGCCCGGCGGCGAGTACGTCGAGGTGCACCAGCAGCTCGACGACTACGAGCGCTGGAAGCTCGTGAGCTACAACGACTACAAGCCGCTCATGATCCGTCCTGACGCCAACGGTCGCATCTCGACCAGCCAGCGTCTGCGGGCGGTGGCCTCGCGGTGGTTCTTCGAAGACCGCATCGAGCCCGTCACCTCGACGGAGATCGAGCGCTCGCACAACAGCCACTAGCTCGTCACTGAAGGCCCTCGGACTCCCGGTCCGGGGGCCTTCAGCATTCCCGGCCGGTCAACAGCCCGGGCCGTTGGGATTCTCGTTGCAGTCCTCGTCGACGAGCACCGTGCGGGCGCCGACGGCGAGCACCTGCTGCGGTGGAGCGGGCAGACTCAGGATGCCGCTCACCGGCACCCACGGCCCACCCGCCACCCGCCACTCGGCCCGGTACTGCACCACGAGCGTGACCACGTACGTGCCGCGCTCCTCGAACACATGCGTCGTCGCGGTCTCGTCGAACTCCGTGCGCCACGCCCGCCCCGGCGTGGCCGTCGTGCGTCGAGACCCGTCGCCGTACTCCCAGCTCCACGACACCGGCGTGAACCGCACCTCCGCCGGCCCACCCAGCAGCGTGCCCGAGCGGATGACCGGGCTCCCGCTCGAGAAGAAGTTCGTCGGCAACCCGATGACCGCCCAGCCGTTCGGCTCCATCCCGTGGGACGCCGCCGTCGGACGGAACGCCGCGATGTCGGACATCGTCAGCGGGCCGGTCACAACGAAGCAATCACGCAGTGCTCTCGGATCCGGGCAGGCAGGCTCTGACGTCGAAGTGTCGCCGCCTCCATTGCTGCTGCCGGCTCCGCCGTCGCCTGGAGACTCAAGGGTGCCCTCGAGATAGACGTCGGTGCCGTCAGTCGAGGCGTTGTAGTCGCAGAGCCCATCAACGGGAGAGGTCGTACCGCAGTCCGTCGAAGCAAGGATGGTCAGCGCAATTGCGACTTCAATCAGCAAAGGAGATCATCCAATCTCGTCGCATTCGATACCAACAACTGGCCACCCTCGTGATTGAACTCGACCCGTAGGTGGAGGGTGTCGTCACGATCGATGGGGACGACTGATAGACCTTCCTCATCGACAAGATCGACAAGGCTGACGTCGAGGCAGACTTCCACAACGACATCACGGCTCACGCCCCCTTTGAGCTCGAGCAGATGAACATCTCTAAATCTTG
>CALRZA010000203.1:0-4666 GCA_943372535.1 Auritidibacter sp. Marseille-P8566 | reverse complement strand
GGGGAGGAGGTCGGTGATGGGGGCATCCCAGCCCGGGATCGCCCCGTCGTCGATCGCGCGCGCGAGCACGACGGCCATGACGGACTTCGAGATCGAGAAGACCGGCAGAGCCGTGGATGCCGAGAGACCGGGCGCGGACCACTCGCACTGCAGGCTGCCGTTCTGCACGACGACGAGGGCGGAACCACCGCCGGCCGTCATCCACGAGTCGATCCCGCCGACCACCGCGAGCGCGGCGTCGATGCCGCCGCACGACCCGTCCTCTGGCCACGGCTGCGGATCGCTCGCCTCGATCGTGACCGAGGCCTTCCAGTCGACGTCGCTCGTGCTCGCGTCCTGGTGCACGAGCACCCGCGCGATGTACTGCAGGTCTCCCCCGCCGAGCACGAGGAGGAGTCCGACCGCAGCAGCGATGAATACTCCGACGAGGGCGACGAGCCGAGCAGGTTTCACGGGTCCATTCTCGTGGCATCGGTTGGCGTCGTCGGTGACCGTGTCATGAACTTGACCCCAGCGCCGGATGCGGCTCTCATGGGAGCGTGAGCATCGCCCCCGACCAGCGACTACGCGAGGCGCTCGCGAACCCGTCGTCGTCGTTCCGACTGCAGTCCGCAATGACGGCGGGCACCTCCCCCGACCCGAGCTACGTCGAGGCGCTCATCGATCGGTGCGCGATCGAGCCGGATCTCTCGGTGCGCGAGACGCTGACGTGGGCGCTCATGCGGCATCCGGCGTCGCTGACGGTTCCGCGGCTGCTCGAGCAAGTTGCGGGCGGCGGACTGCAGGCTCGCACACAGGCGCTGCACACGCTCTCGAAGATCAGGGACCCCCGGGGGTGGGAGGCGATCACGCCGGAGCTGCTGCGCGCGGCCGACGACGACCTCGCCCGCACCGCGTGGCGTGTGGCCGTGGTGCTGGCGCCGGAGGAGCAACGCGCGTGGGTCGCGGACGCGCTCGCCTCGCAGCTGGGCACGGGCGGCCGCACCCGTCAACGCAGCCTCAGCCGCGTGCTCGTGTCGCTCGGGGATGCCGCGGCGCCGGTGCTCCAGGCGGCCCGCGACGGCAGCGACCTCGCGGTGCGCGAGCACGCGGTCGCGACCCAGCTCATGGTCGACGATCCCGAGGCGGGATTCGACGAGGCGATGTTCGAAGCGCAGAAGGTCGTCGCGCTGGGGGATCGTCCGGTGGTGGGGTCGCGCGACGAGGAGTGACGGGCCGAGGTCAGCGCTCCGGGTCGAACCGAATCCATTCACCCTCGGAGACGACCTCGACGACGCCGTCGACCACTGTGATCGCCGACTGATCGTCGATCGCGAAGGCAAGACCCGGAATGCCCGTGGCCCACCCGTGCGCCGCCTCCTGGGTGTTCTCGTCCCACCCGGGGTACTCGAGGTGCGGGAAGATCGAGAAGTCGACGACGCCCAGGGTCTCGTCGCCCTCTCCCGGCTTCCAGTCCACGAAGTGGGGCCCGACCCGCGGCGTCAACGCCATGCTCCCCGCGCTCACCCCGACCCAGACGGTGTCGGTGAGGGAGGGCAGGATCTCCGCCAGGCCGGAGTCCCGCATCCACTGGGCGAGATAGACGGCCTCGCCGCCGTCGACCAGCAGCACGTCGGCCTCGCGAACCCACGGCTCCCAGCGGTTCCGGCCGATCGTCGGCAGCGCGGTGAGCTCGAGCAGTCCGACGGACTTCCAGCCGAGCTGGGTGAGACCGACCTCGCCGGGCCAGCGGCCGGCCGCGGTCATCCACACCGACTCGGGCGTGCACGCGGGCTGACCCCACTGGGCGGTGGGGATGAGCAGGGCCGAGCACTCGGAGATCGGTTTGCCGAGCATTCCTTCGAGAGCGGCGCGGATGCTGTCGTTGGTGATGCCGCCCGAGGTGAGGAGGAGCTTCATGGGGTTGAGGGTAGCGCGGGGGTGCGGGTCTCCACGCTCGGCCGCTACATGCGGGCGAGTTCGTGCACGACCACACTGGTGATCATGGGGTTTGTCTGAGCCACCGCCACCGCTGCTTCCATGTCCTCGGCGTTGAGGATCGAATAGCCGGTGAACGACTCGAGGCCCAACTCGAGGGGCGTGACGGATGCCGGGGTCACCTCCACTCCGGAACTCATCGGGTTGCCGCTGTCGATCATCGCGCCACCCACCGAGGCGAACCATTCCATCCAGGCGGCGCCGATCTCTGGCGTCGGGGTGATGTATCCCTTGTAGAGAAACAGGTACTTCTTCATCGCTCATCTTCCTTTCTTCGTGGTCCGGCAGCAGGCGCCACCGGATGATCAGCCTCCATCGCTGGGAGGTAATTCGTGAGGGTCTCGTCGTCGGTTCCCCACGCAGCGTTGTACTGCATCGCCCAGTCCTGGACACTCCGCATGGTCCCTCGACTGATCGACAAGAACGTGACGCGGCCGATCTTGCGCCGGATGACCAAGCCCGCCTTCTCGAGGATCGCGATGTGCCGATTCATCGCCGGCAATGACAGTCCGACGTGCTGCGAGATCGCCGAGATCGACATCGGCTGCCAGGAGACGAGGTCGACGATGCGACGGCGGTGGGCGTTTCCCAACGCGGCGAAGATCTCGTCGAGCCCGGGATCAATATGGTTCACAATAATGTGAACCATAGGGCTGGTGCGCTCGTCGGTCAAGCGATCTTGTGATGGAGGCGTGACAGCGCGTGCACGAGTTCATCCGAGCAGGGATTCGACACCCAACCAGTGCCGCCTCGCGTGCGCGAGTACCTCGCATTGTGGATTCGACTCCCCTACTGAGCCGCCTCCCGACGGCTACGCCGCCGTGCGGACTGCTCAGCGGGGGCCCACCAAGGGGTTCTCATGCCGCGCTGCTGATCACACGAAGAAAGGCCCCCGCGATGCGAGGGCCATTCTTCGTGTGGCAAGTGAGGGATTCGAACCCCCGAAGTTGAAAACGGCTGATTTACAGTCAGCTCCCTTTGGCCGCTTGGGTAACTTGCCAGGGCGCTTCCGACCACATGTGTTCACCTGACCGAACGCGCTGATCAAGGATACAAGGTCAACGGCCCTCTCGTGACCAGTGCCGAGGACACGTCTGGGCGAGCGGTAGGATCGGGCACGAACCAAGGAGGGTCGCTGTCGTGGTGGGGATCAATGAAGTCGCCCAGCGCGCCGGTGTCTCGACGGCCACGGTGTCCCGAGCCCTGAGCGGCAACGGACACGTCGCCGAAGAGACGCGAGCGCGCGTGCTCGCGGCTGCCCTCGAGCTCGAGTACGTCGTCTCGTCGAACGCGTCGAGTCTGGCCACAGGCCGCACGAAGAACGTCGGCGTGGTCATCCCGTTCCTCAACCGATGGTTCTACGGAGCCGTCATCGAAGGCGCCGAGAGCGCCCTGCTCGGCCACGGCTACGACCTCACCCTCTACAACCTCTCGGGCGGTGGCGAGGAGCGCACGAGCGTCTTCGAGCACTTCCTGCTGCGCAAGCGCGTGGATGCCGTCATCACCCTCGCGCTCGAACTGACCGCCAACGAGGTGAGCCGCCTGCACGACCTCGGCAAACCCATGGTCGGAATCGGGGGCTCGATCGAGGGCGTGCGCACGCTGAGCATCGACGACATCGGGGTGGCGAAGCTCGCCACCGAGCACCTGCTCTCGCTCGGGCACCGCGTCATCGCCCACATCGGCGGCAACAGCGACTCCGAGATGGACTTCCACGTGCCGAGCAAGCGGCGCGTCGGCTACGAAGCCGCGCTCCGTGAGCTCGAAGTCGAGCCCGACCCCGAGTTGTTCCAAGCGGCCGACTTCACGATCCCCGGCGGGTACGCGGCGGCGAAGCAGCTGCTCGGCAACCCGCGCAAGCGACCCACGGCGATCTTCGCGGCATCCGACGAGATGGCGATCGGGGCGATCCTCGCCGCCCGCGACCTCGGCCTCAGCGTGCCGGAGGACATCTCCGTGATCGGCGTCGACGACCACGAGCTCAGCGACTTCTTCGGGCTGTCGACGATCGCGCAGTTCCCGGCCCTGCAGGGCCGTATCGCCGTCGACCTCGTGATGGACCAGCTCAACCCGGGCCACCGCGAGGCGACCCAGTCGAACATGGACCTCCCGTTCGAACTGATCGTGCGCTCGAGCACGAGCCGGCCGAGCGTCTAGTCCGACTCGGGCTCCGGCGGCACCGCGCCCTCGGCCGCGGCGACCGCAGCGGCCGCCACGGCATCCGCATAGCTCGTCGCGGAGTTGTAGCTCGCGATGCCGGCCTTCCAGCCCTCCTCGGTCGACATCGGGGCGATGTCGCGCACCGCTCGGCACAGGTAGTTCGAGGCCGCGACCGCGGCGTCGTCGATGTTGTGCGGGTCGTTCACGCCGTCGCCGCTGCCGTCGACGTACCAGTTGTTCCAGGCCTCCGGGATGAACTGCAGCGGCCCGACCGCGCGATCGAACTCGGCATCCCCGTCGATCGCCCCACCGTCGGTGTCGGTGATCTCGTCGGTGTCACCCCCGTCGAGGGCGATGCCGATGATCGGCGGAGAGACCGTGCCGTCCTCGGCGATCGAGGCGCCCCCGTAGCGACCGTGGTTCGACTCGACGGCGCCGATGCCGGCGAGCGTGTTCCAGCTGAGGCCGCACTCCGGCATGGCCGCGGCCTTGTTGAGGGCGGCCCCGGCGTACGCGGCGAGGGCGCGCT
>CALRZA010000202.1:0-4672 GCA_943372535.1 Auritidibacter sp. Marseille-P8566 | reverse complement strand
CGCCGCGGTGTGGTTCGTCGTGACGGTGAGGCGGGGCATCCGCACCGTCGCCGCGCCGGCCTACGCCCTCGTAATCGGGGCGGTCGTGTTCGCAGGGCTCACCGCGTGGTCGCGCTCCTCACTCGGCCTCACCGGCGCGGCGTCGCAGCGCTACGCCTATCTCATGATCGTGCTGCTGCTGCCGGCGCTCGCCCTCGTGCTGAGCGCGCTCTGGGCGCGCGGTCGCCGCCCCGCGATCGCCGTCGGCGTCGGTGTCGCCGCGCTGGCGGTCTTCAACGCGGCCCTACTGGTGCTGGAGGGTCAGGTGCAGGCCGAGCGCGAGGGGGCCAGTCGCGCCATCGTGCTGCAGTCGCGAGAGGCGGTGCTCGCCGATCCCGAGGATCCGGCGCTGCTGGCAGCGCCGGCCGACCCGCTCTGGGCGCCCGACCTGCTCGGCCGCGACATCGTCACGCTCGACGAGTGGGGGCAATGGCCGCCCCCACCCGTCGCGCGCTAGTCGCAGTTCTGGAAGTTGACGACGCTCGGGTTGAGCGTGTCGGGACCGCCGAGGAAGATCACGTTGGTCGCGCCCAGATCGATGATCTGCTGGGCGTTGGCCCGGAAGATGCAGAAGGGCTCGGTGATCATCAGGGGCACGCCCATCGATCCGGCCAGCGCCGCGCCGGCCAGAGCATCCGGGAACTTGCGTCCCGACGCCATGATCACGGTGTCGGCCGTCGTGTAGACGTCGCTGATCAGGGCGCTCGCCGTGGCGAACCGGTGCGTGCCGGTGATCCGTTCAACGGTGATCGAGGGCAGCGCACTGCGCAGTGAGGCCTCGATGCCGGCGCTCACCGTGGTCGGCCCACCCGTGATGATGACCTTGGTCACCCCGAGCGTCGTGAGCGTCGAGATCGTCTCCGCATCGATCGTCTCGGCCGATCCCGGCACGAGGATGAGCGGCGCCGACTGCGCGCCCGCGAGCGGCCCGGCCGACAGGGCGTCGGCGAAGCCCTCGCCCGTCGAGAGGTAGGCCAGGGTCGCCCCGGACGTGAACGTGCCCAGCGCGAGCTGTCGTGAGGTGTCGTAGCGATCCACCCCGCCGACCCGCGAGATCGTGGTCGTCAGTGTCGCGAGCTCGTCGTAGACCTCGGTCGAGACGGAGTCCTCCGCCCCGAGCACCACGATCTCCGAGGGAGCGAGGCGCTGCAGTTCGGTCCTCACCGAGTCCGGCAGGAAGGTCGGCGCCACCAGCAGCAGCGGCGCATCGCGGTAGATCGCGGCGGGCGCGGCGCTCAGGGCGTCGGGGAAGTTGAGGCCGTTCGTGATGTAGACCACGCCGCCGGGCGTTCCGCCGCGCTCCAGCGAGATCTGCGCCGACGTGTCGAAGCGGTCGAGACCGGTCAGGCGCGTCGTCGTCACTTCGGGCGTCACGGCGGTGGGGCTGCCGAACCAGCTCGAGTAGTAGTACCAGAAGTTGCGGTTGCCGTACGACGAGCAGGCGTCGCCCGTGCCGCCGAGATTGCCGAGCGCCGCGTAGTTGGGCACGTAGGGCGTGTAGTTGTAGAGCGCTGCCGTCGCGTTGTTGCGGATCGCGATGCCCACGACGCCGCAGGCGCGGTTCGGGTGGAACGCGATCGCCAGGGGCGGGCCGGGGTAGTAGGTGCCCCAGCGGTCGGGGGTCGAGTAGCGCTTGAGCTGCCAGGCCGCCTTGTAGATCTGGTTGTAGAGACCGTAGAACTGCGCGTCGCACGCGCCGCCGGCGCTGTCGGGGCAGGCGTAGCCCATCGCCCGGCCGAGGCGCGAGTCGCTCGGGCCCGAGTGGGTGATCAGCCCCTGCTCCTTCTGGAGCGTCACGAGAAGCACCTTGGCCGAGATGCCGCAGGCCTGCTGCACCTTGAAGATGATCTGGGCGGTGGTCTCCTGCGCCGCACCCGTGTAGGGCCCGCAGACGGTGCGGTCGGCGGCCCGGGAGAACGTGTCGGTGCGCACGATGTTCAGGCAGTTGCCGTTCGAGCACGGGCGCGCCATCGAGTTGAGGAACGCCTGGATCTCGGCGGCGGTCATCGCGTTGCCGTCGTAGAACTGGTCGTCGCTGATGATGTAGCGCGGGTCGAAGCTCGACCCGCTCAGGGCCTCCGCCGGGGTGGACGGCGCCACGAGCGTCACCACGACCATCGCGATCGTCGCGACCGCTCCGGTCAGCGCGGCGACGAGTCGCGATCGCGTGCGAGAGACAGTGGAACGAGCCATCTCGGTTTCCCCCCAAGATTCAACATGAACCTCAAGGATAGGCCGGTTCCGGCGGAACTACCATCCCCGGCTTCTGGGGGTAGAACGACACGCCGATGAACTCTCGGTTCGGCGGATGCCCGACTAGAGTGCCGCGCGCTCCTTCAGTGGCTCCCACCAGGCGCGGTTGTCGCGGTACCACTGCACGACGTCGGCGAGCCCCTGCTCGAACGGCACGAGGGGCTCGTAGCCGAGTTCGGCGCGGATCTTGCTGATGTCGACGCTGTAGCGCAGGTCGTGGCCGAGGCGGTCGGCCACCCGGTCGACGTACGACCAGTCCTTGCCGGTGGCCTCGAGCAGCATCTCGGTGAGCTCCTTGTTGGTGAGCTCGGTGCCGCCGCCGATGTTGTAGATCTCGCCGGCGCGGCCGCCCACGAGCACCATCGCGATGCCGCGGGTGTGGTCGTCGACGTGCAGCCAGTCACGGATGTTGTTGCCCTCGCCGTACAGGGGAACGTGCTTGTCGTCGATGAGATTCGTGACGAACAGCGGGATGACCTTCTCCGGGAAGTGGTACGGCCCGTAGTTGTTCGAGCAGCGCGTGATGGAGAGGTTGAGCCCGTGGGTGCGGAAGTAGCTGCGGGCGAGCAGGTCGCTGCCGGCCTTCGACGCGGAGTACGGCGAGTTGGGTTCGAGCGGGCGCGCCTCATCCCACGAGCCTTCGGCGATCGATCCGTAGACCTCGTCGGTCGAGACGTGCACGAAGCGCGCGAGATTGTGGCGCAGCGCCGCGTCGAGCAGGCGCTGGGTGCCGACGACGTTGGTCTCCACGAAGATGCCGGAGTCGCGCACCGAGCGGTCGACGTGACTCTCGGCGGCGAAGTGCACGACGGCATCCACCGTGGGCATGAGGGTGTCGAGCAGTGCCGCGTCGCGGATGTCGCCCTGCACGAACGAGTAGCGCGGCGAGTCGGCAACGGGCGCGAGGTTCTCGAGGTTGCCCGAGTAGGTGAGGGCGTCGAGCACGACGACGTCGGCACCCTCGAGGCCGGGGTAGGCGTCCTGCAGGGTTCGGCGAACGAAGTTCGAGCCGATGAAGCCGGCTCCGCCGGTGACGAGGATCTTCATGACGTCGCTTTCTGATTCGGTGACCTGAAGATCCTACCCGGGGCGGTCGGCGCCCCCGTGCGGCCGGGGCCCCGCTAGGGTGGCAAGGGTGTCAGTGCGTTCACGAATCGCCGCCATCCCCGGGGTGCGTCCGGCCGCCCGTCTGGTGCGCGGTGCCGCCCGTCGTCTGGGCATCGGTCGGCCCCAGCCCGCGACCCACGTCTTCGACGACGCCCCGGCCACGCCGGAGATCCGTCGCGACATCGCGAGCCTCAAGCGGGCCAACCGTCGCTCGCGCCGACCGCTGACCGATCCGGCCTCGCCCGTCGTCGTCACGACGACCACCCACGGCACGCGACTGAAGTCGGCCTACATCGCGATCGAGTCGGTCGCGCGCGGCACCCTGCAGCCCCGCCGCCACATCCTGTACCTGGATGACCCGGCCCTCGCCGCGAACCCGCCCCGCAGCATCCGTCGGCTGATGCGCCGCGGGCTCGAGGTCATCGAGGTGCCCGCGGGCAAGCGCGTGCACACGAAGCACTACTTCTATGTGACCTCGACCGACCATCACGAGCTGCCGCTCGCGACTCACGAAGACGACATCGTCTTTCCGCCCGACTGGCTCGAGCGCATGGTCGCCGCACACCAGCAGCATCCCGACGATCTCATCACCCCGCGCGCGCACCGCGTGGTCGTCGAAGACGGGGCGATCGCGCCCTACACGCACTGGGTGCCGGCGACGACGGCCGAGCCGCGCTTCGCGCACTTCGGCACGACGGTGTCGGGTCAGCTCTACCCGCCGGCCTTCCTCGACTTCGTTCATGGCGCGGGCGACGGGTTCCTGCAGTCGTGCCCCAACAACGACGACGTCTGGCTGCACCACCTCGCGGTCACCTCGGGTCGCAAGGTGCGCCAGTTGACGGCGACTCCCGAGCACTTCCCGTTCGTGCCGGGCACCCAGGACAACGGGCTCTACCTCGTCAACATCGTCGAGGGGGCCAACGATCGGCAGATCGCCGCGACCTACACGGCCCACGACATCGCCGTGCTCTCCGACGAGGCGTCGCGCGAGTTCGCGTAACGCACACGCCCCTCGCGGGTGACCCGATTGGGGCATTGTGAGCATCGATCAGTGGCCCTTACGATGGCGGTCAGAGTGCGGGCGCTCGGTGTGGCGCTCGCGCGCTCGGGTCCGCTCACCCAGAGGGGAATCCCATGTCACGTGACCGCCGTCGGCACGCCACCGTCGTTCTCGCGCTCTGCGCTGTTCTGGGCCTCGGAGCCCTGACCCCCGTCTCGCTCGCGTCCGCGGCCACCGAGCCGCCCGTCGCGCCCGACCTGCAGACGATGGACG
>CALRZA010000201.1:0-4684 GCA_943372535.1 Auritidibacter sp. Marseille-P8566 | reverse complement strand
AGAGCGCGAACACCCCGTCGTCAGTGAGGTGGCGTGCCAGGGCCCGGAGGCCGTCGACGGTGTAGAGGTCGGCGTGACTGGGGTCGAGCTGGTGGCGCGGGGAGTGGTCGACGTCGAGAAGGATCGCGTCGTACTGCGTCTCGGGCTCGGCCCTCATCACGGCGAAGAAGTCGGCGAGCACGAGGCGGGTGCGGGCATCCGCCGTCAGAGTCGCTGAGACCGGCAGCAGGCCGCGCACGTGCCAGTCGATCACCGCCGGCATCGTGTCGATCACGGTCATGCTGGTCACCCGGGGGTCGCGCAGAGCGGCGATCGCCGTGTAGCCGAGGCCGAGTCCGCCGACGACGACCGTGAGATCGTTCCCGTCCACCGCCGCGAGTCCGAGGTCGGCGAGCGCCTCCTCGGCCACGGTGAACAGGCTCGACATGAGGTACTCGTCGCCGAGCTTGACCTCGAAGATCTCGACGCCGAGAGCGTCATCGCGACGCCGTCGCAGGGTGAGGTCGCCCATCGGGGTCGGTTGGAAGTCCAGTTCCTCCAGGCGTGCGCTCATGGGCTCAGGATGTCATGGCTGGGCAGGGTGCGGCACCGCCGCTCGCGGGTGCGGGCGCCATCCGCCAGCGTCGCCGCTCGCGCTCACGCCCCCACGTACCGAGCCAGATGCTCCCCGGTGAGGGTCGAGCGCGCCGCGACGAGATCGGCCGGGGTGCCCTCGAAGACGATGCGCCCGCCGTCGTGGCCGGCGCCCGGGCCGAGGTCGATGATCCAGTCGGCGTGGGCCATGACCGCCTGGTGGTGCTCGATGACGATGACCGAGCGCCCGGAGTCGACGAGCCGGTCGAGCAGACCGAGCAGGTTCTCGACATCCGCGAGGTGCAGCCCGGTCGTCGGCTCGTCGAGCACGTAGATGCTGCCCTGATCGGCCATCTGGGTCGCGAGCTTGAGACGCTGCCGCTCGCCGCCGGAGAGGGTCGTGAGCGGCTGGCCGAGTCGGATGTAGCCGAGCCCGACATCCACGAGCCGGTCGAGGATCGCGTGGGCCGCCGGCAGCTTCGACTCGCCCGGGCCGAAGAAGGTCTCCGCCTCCGTGACCGACATGCCGAGCACCTCGCTGATGTTGCGCCCGCCCAAGGTGTACTCGAGCACGGAGGCCTGGAAGCGGCGGCCCTCGCACTCCTCGCACACGGTCGAGACGGTCGCCATCGGGCCGAGGTCGGTGAAGATGAGCCCGTTGCCGTTGCACGCCGGGCACGCGCCCTCGGAGTTGGCGCTGAACAGCGCGGGCTTCACGCCGTTGGCCTTGGCGAAGGCGGTGCGGATCGGGTCGAGCAGCCCGGTGTAGGTCGCCGGATTGCTGCGGCGCGACCCGCGGATCGCCCCCTGATCGATCGAGACGACGCCGTCGCGCGGCGCGACCGAACCGTGGATGAGCGAGCTCTTGCCCGAGCCGGTCACCCCGGTCACCACCACGAGGACGCCCAGCGGGATGTCGACGTCGACCCCCTGCAGATTGTGCGAGGTCGCCCCGCGCACCTCGAGGGCGCCGGTCGACGACCGCACCGTCGGCTTGAGCTGGGCCCGGTCGTCGAGGTGACGGCCGGTGAGGGTGCCGCTCGCCCGCAGGCCCTCGAGCGGGCCCTCGTAGACGATCTCGCCGCCCTCGGTGCCCGCCCCGGGCCCGAGGTCGACCACGTGGTCGGCGATCGCGATCGCCTCGGGCTTGTGCTCGACGACGAGCACCGTGTTGCCCTTGTCGCGCAGAGCCAACAGCAGCTCGTTCATGCGCTGGATGTCGTGCGGGTGCAGCCCGACCGTCGGCTCGTCGAACACGTAGGTCACATCGGTGAGCGACGACCCGAGGTGCCGGATCATCTTGGTGCGCTGCGCCTCGCCGCCGCTCAGCGTGCCCGAGGGGCGATCGAGCGAGAGGTAGCCGAGGCCGATGTTCACGAACGAGTCGAGCAGCAGCCGGAGGTTCACCAGCAGCGGCGCGACCGACGGCTCGTCGAGGCCGCGCACCCAGTCGGCGAGGTCGCTGATCTGCATCGCGCACGCGTCGGCGATGCTCACCCTGGCGATGCGCGAGTTGCGGGCTCCGGCATTGAGACGCGTGCCCTCGCACTCCGGGCACGTGGTGAAGGCGACCGCCCGCTCGACGAAGGCGCGGATGTGGGGCTGCATGGCATCCACATCCTTCGACAGCATCGACTTCTGGATCTTGGGAACGAGACCCTCGTAGGTCATGTTCATGTTGTCGATCTTGACCTTGATCGGCTCCTTGTAGAGGAAGTCGTGAAGCTCCTGCTCGGTGAACTCGCGGATGGGCTTGGTCGGGTCGAACAGCCCCGACGCCGAGTAGATGCGCACCATCCAGCCGTCGGTCGTGTAGCCGGGGATCGTGAGCGCCCCGCCTTCGAGCGACTTGGAGTCATCGAACAGCTGCGTGAGGTCGATGTCGTTGACCTTGCCCATGCCCTCGCAGCGCGGACACATGCCGCCGAGGTAGACCTGATCCTCGATCGTGTTCGTCGAGCCGGTGCTTGTCGTGCGCGTGCCGCTCGTGAGGCTCGACGGGATGTTGAAGGAGAACGCGTTGGGCGAGCCGATGTGCGGCTGGCCCAGGCGTGAGAACAGGATGCGCAACATCGCGTTCGCATCCGTCGCCGTGCCCACCGTCGAACGGGAGTTGGCGCCCATGCGCTCCTGGTCGACGATGATCGCCGTCGTGAGCCCGTCGAGGCTGTCGACGTCGGGGCGGGCGAGGCTCGGCATGAAGCCCTGCACGAACGAGCTGTAGGTCTCGTTGATCATGCGCTGCGACTCGGCGGCGATCGTGCCGAACACGAGCGAGCTCTTGCCCGAGCCGCTCACGCCCGTGAAGACCGTGAGCCGTCGCTTGGGCAGTTCGACGCTCACGTTGCGCAGGTTGTTCTCGCGCGCCCCCTGCACGCGGATGAGGTCGTGGGAGTCGGCGGCGTGCGGGGTCATGGGCGCTCCTGTGGTGGTGGTGACGCGAGGCTATCGGCATCCACCGACGCCCGGCGGGCAATGTCTACAGTGTAGACATTCTGCGGATGCCCCGGTCACACCTCGACGAGGCGGAAGCCGTCGATCGGCTCGCGCTTCCACACCTCGAATGGATCGTCGGCCACGGCGTCCCGGGCGATCGGGGCCAAGCGGACGAATGCCTCCTCCGACTCGAAGAGGGCGAGGCCGACGAGGCGGTCGGATGCCGTGTCGGCGAGGGTGTGAATGCTGATGAGGCCGGGCATCCCGTCGATGGCGGCCTGGTACCGGTGCATCGAGGCGATGAGGGCATCCCGATGCTCGGGATGCGGGTGGTGGATCGAGGTCAGCACGTACATGCGGCCACAGTAGAGCGTGCCGCGACGAGTGGGTAGTCTTCGCTTATGAGTGAATCTTCTTCGCCGTCAAGCGCTCCGGTCGAGCCCCCGGCGTCCGCGGCTGCCCCGACGGCTCCGGCGCGCGGCAACGGGCTCGGCGTCGCCGCGCTCATCCTCGGCATCGTCGCGATTCTCGGGGCGGCCTTCCCGATCATCAACATCTTCTCGGCGGTGCTCGCCGTGATCGGCCTCATCCTGGGCATCATCGGCCTGACCCGCAAGGGCGCCGCCAAAGGCACCTCGATCGCCGGCACCATCATCAGCGCCGTGGCGATCATCATCGTGATCATCTCGAGCATCATCGTGTCGCTCGGGCTGGCCGTTCTCGACGAGGCGCTCGACGAGCCCGGTCCGATCGAGGAGACGACGGAACCGCTGCCCGTGCCCGACGACGAGACCGCGATCCCCGAAGGCGACCCCGGGTCGTTCTCGAACCCCGTGCCGCTCGGCGTTCCGGTGACGTTCACGATCAACGACGTGGACACCTGGGTCGTGACCGTCGAGCAGTCGGTGCTCGACGCCGACGACCTCGTCGCCGCCGCCGACCCCGCGAACCCGGTCGCCTCGGAGGGATCGCAATTCGCGCTCCTGAACGCCCAGTTCGAGCACGTCGCCGAGGGCGCGGCGACGCCGGCCCGCGACCTAGCGATCTTCTTCGCCACCGAGCCGGGCGTCTACTACCTGGAGGCGGACACCACGGTCACCGTTCCCGAACCGTCCTGGCTCGACATCGTCGACATCCAGCGGGCGAGCATCAGCGGCAACGCGGTCGTGCTCATCCCCGCCGGCGCGACGGGAGTGTGGGGCGTCAGCCCGGTCGGCACCGACCTGCTGATCTACTTCGCGACCCAGTAGCTGGGTTTGCCGGGTCAGCGACGACGGTTGTCGGCCCGACGGAAGTACACGCCGGCGACGATGAGGGCGATCGCGAACGCGACGGTGACGATCGTTGCGAGAACGCCGAGACCGATCGCGGCCACGCTCGTGAGCAGAATGATCGCGGCGAGCACCGCGGCGATCACGAAGACGAGAGCCGCAGTGTTCGTGATCTCCTTGCCGACGTAGAGCACGATCGCACCGACGACGAAGCCGAGCGCGGCCATGACGGCGCCGACCGTGAGCAGGATGCCCGGCAGTGCGAGGCCGAAGCCGGCCAGTGCGAGGATCGCGAACCCGGCCGCGCCGACGAACAGGGCGACCTTGGCGAGCGTGTTGTTGACCGAGCCGAGGGCGAGGATCACGAGCGCGACCGCGAGGGCGGCGTAGGCGAGGCTGCCGAG
>CALRZA010000200.1:0-4685 GCA_943372535.1 Auritidibacter sp. Marseille-P8566 | reverse complement strand
TCCCTCTCGCGTTCGGGGCCCATGCGGGCTCGCTCCTCGTGCTCACGGGCAGCCCGGTGACGGTGCTCATCTCGGAGTACCTCGTCGGCGCCGGCGAGAAGCCGATCGGGTTCCTGCAGATCGGGCTCATCGGCCTGCCCCTGCTGCTCATCACGGTGGTCACGATCGTCGTGCTCGGTCCCCGACTGCTTCCGAATCGCGAGCCCCTGCACGCGACGCGCGACCTCAGCGACCACGCCATGACGCTCGCCGCCCAGTATCCGGTCGATCAGGAGGGTCTGCTCACGCGCGAGAAGGGCGTGACCGAGGTCGTCATCCCGCCCCGCTCCCCCCTCGTCGGCGAGACCGCCTACCCGGGCATGGTGACCGACTCCGGTGAGCTCGTGATCGTCGCGATCCAGCGTGCCGGGGTCGACCTCGACCGCACCGAGCTGCGCGTCGGCGACGTGATGCTGCTGCGCGGCCACTGGGGCGCTCTCGACGTGAACACGACCGACCCAGCGGTGGTCGTCGTCGACACCCCGCAGGCGGTGCGACGCCAGGCGGTGCCGATGGGGCCGCGAGCGAAGGTCGCCCTCGTGATCCTCGCCGGCATGGTCATCCTGCTGGCGACCGGGCTCGTTCCGCCCGCGATGGCCGCGCTGATCGCCGCGGTGGCGATGGTCATCTTCCGGGTGATCTCGGTGCCGCAGGCCCAGCGCTCGATCTCGTGGACGACGCTGATCCTCGTCGGCGGCATGATCCCGCTGTCAACGGCGATCCAGGTCAGCGGCGCCGCCGACCTCATCGCCGACGGCATCGTCGCGCTGCTGGGCAACGCGAGCCCCTACCTGCTCCTGGCGGGCATCTCGGTGGTCACGGTCATCCTCGGCCAGCTGATCAGCAACACCGCGACCGCGCTGATCCTCGCCCCGATCGCCGTGGCGCTCGCGATCGCCACAAACATCTCGCCGGCGCCGCTGCTCGTCGCGGTCGCGGTCTCGGCCGCGGCAGCCTTCCTCACCCCGGTGGCCACGCCCGCGAACACCATGGTGTTCGGTCCGGGCGGCTACCGGTTCGGTGACTACTGGAAGCTCGGCCTGCCTCTCGCGCTCATCTTCGTCGCCGCCTCCACGTTCCTCGTTCCGGTCTTCTGGCCCTTCACCCCGTAGTCCTCTCACCACCCCTCTAGGAGTTCTCATGATCGACCGTCGTCTCATCGCCGCCGACTTCGACCCGGTGCCCTCGCAGGCGCCCGAGTCGCTCGCCACCGTCTCGGTCGTGACCGCGTGGTCGCCCGAGCCGGACGCGCTCGCGGTGCCGGTGCGCTCGAGCGGGGCCGTCAACGAGATCCTCGGCATGGATCGCGAGACCTTGGCACGGGCTGGTTTCCGGGGCGCCGCGGGCCAGACGCTCGTGCTCCCCCGGGCGACCGGTCCGGTGCTCGTCGCCGTCGGCCTCGGCGACCCCGAGAACATCTCGGCGACCGAGGTGCGGGATGCCGCCGCCGCCTTCGCCCGCGCGACTCAGGCCCACCCGAGCGTCGGTGTCGACCTCAGTGGTGACCACGGGCTGCCGGATGCCGAGATCGCCCAGGCCGTCGTGGAGGGCGTGCTCTTGGCGCGCTACCGGTTCACCGAGCTCAAGCCGACCGCGACCGACATCCCGCTGGCGAGCCTGCAGCTCATCACGACCGACGCACAGGTCGGCGGCGTGACCGCCGGCGCCACTCGCGGGCAGACCACCTCACGGGCGACGGCGCTGGCGCGCGACCTCGCCAACAACCCTCCCGGCCACCTCACGGCGACGCGCATGGCCGATGTCGCGGTGGCGCTCGGCGACCGCCACGGCGTCGAGGTCGAGACCTTCGACAAGGCTCAGCTCATCGAGATGGGCTGCGGCGGCCTGCTGGGCGTGAACGCCGGCAGCGCCGAGGAGCCGCGCATGATCGTGATGACCTACACGCCCGAGGGACCGGCGACAAGCCATGTCGCGCTCGTCGGCAAGGGCATCATGTACGACGCGGGAGGCATCTCTCTCAAGCCCAGCGACGCGATGCACCTGCTCATGAAGATGGACATGGCGGGCGCGGGCGCGGTGCTCGCCGCGATGACGGCGCTCAAGGACCTCGGGGTGACCACGAAGGTCACGGGCTACCTCATGTGCACCGACAACATGCCGTCGGGCACCGCGATGGGCCTCGGCGACGTGCTCACCATGCGCGGAGGCCGTACCGTCGAGATCAAGAACACCGACGCCGAGGGTCGCCTCGTCATGGCCGACGCCCTCGTGCTCGCGACCGAGCTGGGCGTGGATGCCATCATCGACATCGCCACGCTCACCGGATCGTCGCTGCAGACTCTCGGCACCCGCGTCGCCGCGGTTTTCGGCAACCACCAGGGCATGGTCGATCAGGCGATCGCGGCCGCCGAGCTCACGGACGAGCCGATCTGGCAGCTTCCGCTGGAGCACCGCTACCGCCCGCAGCTCGATTCGAGCTACGCCGACATGTCGAACATGGGTGGCCCGTTCAACGTGGCGATCACGGCCGCGCTCTTCCTCAACGAGTTCGTCGCGGGCATCCCGTGGGCGCACCTCGACATCGCGGGCACGATGCAGTCGGAGCGCGACGACTCGTGGCGCAGCGCCGGAGCCACGGGCTTCGGCACGCGCCTGCTGCTCGAGATGCTCGCCGACTTCACCCCGGTGAGCCGATGAGCACGGCCCCCGAGCCGACCGGCAATCTGGGCTCACGCTTGTTGCGCCACGGGCCGTTCCGGTTCGGGTTCGTCGCGACGATCGGGGTGCTGCTCGCGCTGCTGCTCGGCCTTGCGATCTCGCAGCTGACCTACGCGCTCACGCTGATCTTCTTCGCGCTTTTCGTCAGCATCGGGCTCTACCCGGTCGTCAAGCGTCTGGAGCGGATGCGGATGTCGCGGGCCGGCGCCGTACTCACGGTGCTCGGCGCGTTCGTCGCGATCGTCGCGCTGCTGATCTGGCTCGTGATCCCGATCGTCGTCGAGCAGACCGCTCTGCTCATCACCTATCTGCCCGCGGGGCTCACCCAGATCGAGGATCAGGACTGGTTCGTCACGCTCAACGAGGGCCTCGGCGGCATCCTGACCCCGATCCTCGAGACGGTGCAGGCGGCGGCCGCCGATCCCAGCACCTGGCTGGCGATCAGCGGTGGCGCCCTGCGCGTGAGCCTGGGCATCATCAACGGCATCTTCGGCGTCATCTTCGTCGTGGCCCTGACGATCTACTTCGTGTCGTCGCTGGAGAACATGAAGGGCGGGCTCTACGACCTCGTGCCGGCGTCACGTCGCTCGGGCTTCGTAGAGATCGCCGAGGAGATCTTCGACTCGGTGGGCAACTACCTGTCAGGGATGTTCCTGTTGGCGCTGATCAACTCGATCTTCACCTTCATCCTGCTCACGCTGCTCGGCGTGCCGTGGGCCCCCGTGCTCGCCGCGTTCGCTCTGCCGATCACCTTCATCCCCGTCGTGGGAAGTCTGATCAGCGCAAGCCTCATGACGTTGGTGTCGTTGTTCACGTCTCCTCAGACCGGCCTGATCGTGCTGATCGTCATGCTGGTGTACCTGCAGTTCGAGGCCTACTTCCTCACCCCGCGCATCGTCGGCAAGGCGATCAGGATCCCCGGCTCGCTCGTGCTCATCGGCGCGATGGTCGGGGCGACCCTGCTCGGACTGCTCGGTGCCCTCGTGGCGTGCCCGATTTCGGCGGCGATCCTGTTGATCATCAAGAAGGTCGTCGTCCCGGCGCAGAAACTGGCGTGAGCATGACGTGGGAGGCGATCACGCTGATCGCCGTGCTTGCGCACGTCGTGATCGGATTCGTCGCGACGATCGTGATCTCGGCGCGGCGACCACCGGCGGCGGCCGTGGCCTGGGTGCTCGCGATCATCTTCATCCCGGTGCTCGGGGCGGTCTGGTACCTGCTCGTCGGCGCCGGTCGCCTGCCGGCCGCGCGGCGCGAGAAGCAGCGCGAGGTGAGCTCGCTGATCCTCGATCGCACCGAGGGCCTCGACCTCGTGAGCCATGGCGACGAGTGGCCCTCCTGGCTGGGCTCCGGCGTCTCGATGAACCGCACGCTGGGTGCCCTGCCGATGGTGGGCGGCACCGCGGCCGAACTGCTGCCCGACTACGAGGAGTCGATCGCGCGCATGGCCGCGGAGATCGACACGGCCACGTCGTTCGTGCACGTGGAGTTCTACATCCTCGTGCGCGATGAGACGACTGAGGTGTTCTTCGACGCACTGGCCCGCGCGCGCTCCCGCGGCGTCGAGGTTCGGGTGCTCGTCGACCACGTCTCGTCACTGATGTTCCCGAACCGTCGCGAGACGATCGGGGCTCTCGAGGCGATGGGTGCGCACTGGCGCGCGATGCTGCCGCTACGCCCCTGGAAGGGTCAATGGCAGCGACCCGATCTGCGCAACCACCGCAAGCTCGTCGTCGTCGATGGTCGGGTCGGGTTCACCGGCTCGCTCAACCTCATCGACTCGACCTACCTCAAGAAGAAGAACATCGCGCGCGGCCTGCACTGGAAGGAGCTCATGGTGCGGCTCGAGGGACCGGTCGTGCGCGAGCTCGACGCGGTCTTCGTGACCGATTGGTACTCGGAGACCGAGGAGCTGCTGCCTCTCGACACCTCCCCCGTCGTGCTCGGCACCGACGAGGCACTCCTCG
>CALRZA010000199.1:0-4702 GCA_943372535.1 Auritidibacter sp. Marseille-P8566 | reverse complement strand
TGCGCGTTGCTGAAGAGCACGTAGGGCGTGTAGACCCCGATGATGCCGCCCGCGATCGCCTGGCCGGCGATCCACGCGTTGTTGGTCCAGACGAGGGTCGTGAACGAACTGCCGGAATACTCGGAGTAGTAGTTGACGAAGTCCTCGTCAGCGAGCCGCTGCCGGTCGGCCTCGGGCAGCAGGGCGGCGAGCACGCGCGGATCCCCGATCGCCCACCACGCGTAGAGCACCGCCACGATGATCGTCGCGAGGGTCACGCCGAGGCTCAGCCAGCGGATGCCGTAGAGCGCCGCCGGCAGCTGCAGCACGAAGAACCGCGGCAGCTGCTGCATGACATTGGATGACGCCCCCGTGAACCGCAGACGCGCCCGGCTGAGCCAGAGCGAGAGCCGGTCGCCCTCGGCGGTGGACCCGGCCGTCGTCGCGATCGTCGACAGCGCCGTGGCGCCGGACTGGTAGTGGTCGATGAGTTCGTCGGCCTCGGCGCCCGAGAATCGGCGCTTCGCCCCGAGAGCGGCAAGGCGGTTCCACTCATCGCGGTGCGCGGCGGAGTAGGCGTCGAGGTCCATCTGGTTCAATGTTCTCATGGCCCGAGGCGAGCGCGTCGATTCCGAGTACCACGCCGAGGACCCGCAGGAGCTCATCACCGGCGAGGCGGTGGCCCTGGCGCTGCGGCCGACGAGCTTCGTGCTGCGGGCCGCGGGGGCCGCCATCGACTTTCTCGTCTACGTCGGCGGCTACATCCTCATCGTCGTGATCCTCTTCACGTTCGCCGACCAGCTCGGACTCGACCAGGCGTTGCTGCAGTCGCTCTCGATCGCGCTGCTGGCCCTCAGCCTCGTCGTCGCCCCCGTGGCCGTGGAGACCCTCAGTCAGGGCAAGTCACTCGGACGCCTCGCGGTCGGGGCGCGCATCGTGCGCGACGACGGCGGCTCGATCGGCTTCCGCCAGGCGTTCATCCGCGCGCTCACGGGCGTGCTCGAGGTCTATCTCTCCTTCGGCAGCATCGCGACCCTCGTGGCCCTGCTCAACAGCCGCTCACGACGCCTCGGTGACCTGCTCGCGGGCACCTACAGCCAGCACGAGCGGGTGTCGAAGCTCAGCGCTCCGGTCTACGGGGTGCCCCTGGAGCTCATCGAGTGGTCGCGCACGGCGGATGTCGCCCGCATGCCGGATGCGCTCGCCCGCCGCGTCGCCCAGTTCCTCGCCGGCGCGAACGGTTTCACGCCCGTGTCTCGGCAGCGGCTCGCGGCCTCGCTCGCCAACGAGGTCTCGGTGTTCGTCTCCCCGGTGCCGCCGACGCAACCCGAGCTCTTCTTGGCCGGGGTCTCGGCGCTGCGCCGGGATCGCGAGGCGGCCGCGCTCGGCCTCGAGCGCGACGGGCTGGACCGTCTCGCCCCGGTGCTCGGCGGGCTGCCGCGGGGGTTCCCCGACCGCGGGTAGAGATCAGTACCGGTAGTGGTCGACCTTGTAGGGCCCCTCGACGGGGATGCCGAGGTAGGCCGACTGGGTCGGGGTGAGCTCGGTGAGCACGACGCCGAGGGCGCCGAGGTGCAGCCGGGCGACCTTCTCGTCGAGGTGCTTCGGCAGCACGTGCACGTCGGTCGCGTACTCGTCGCCGCGCACCCAGAGCTCGATCTGGGCGAGCACCTGGTTCGCGAACGAGGTGCTCATCACGAACGACGGATGCCCGGTCGCATTGCCGAGGTTCATCAGTCGCCCCTCGGAGAGCACGAGCACGCTGCGGCCGGAGGGCAGTCGCCACTCGTGCACCTGCGGCTTGATCTCGATCTTCTCCGCGCCGGGCAGTGCCTCGAGGCCCGCCATGTCGATCTCGTTGTCGAAGTGGCCGATGTTGGCGACGATCGCGAGGTGCTTGAGGCCGAGGAGGTGGTCGACGGTGACGACGTTCTCGTTGCCGGTGCCCGTGACGAGGATGTCGACCTGGTCGAGCACGTTCTCGAGCGTCGTGACCTGGTAGCCGTCCATCGCGGCCTGGAGCGCGCAGATCGGGTCGATCTCGCTGACGATCACGCGCGCACCCTGCCCGCGCAGCGCCTCGGCGGCGCCCTTGCCGACGTCGCCGTAGCCGGCCACGAACGCGACCTTGCCGCCCATGAGCACGTCGGTCGCGCGGTTGAGGCCGTCGGGCAGCGAGTGGCGGATGCCGTACTTGTTGTCGAACTTCGACTTGGTGACCGAGTCGTTGACGTTGATCGCGGGGAAGAGCAGCCCTCCGGCCCGCGAGAGCTCGTAGAGACGGTGCACCCCCGTCGTGGTCTCCTCGGTGACGCCCTTGATCTCGGCGGCGATGCGGGTCCAGCGGTCGCCGCTCGCGGCGAGGGAGCGGCGCAGGGTGTCGAGCACGACGGCCCACTCGGCGCTCGCGCCGGGCTCGGTCGCGGGAACGGCGCCGGCCAGCTCGAACTCGCGACCCTTGTGAACGAGCAGGGTGGCATCCCCGCCGTCATCGAGGATCATGTTGGGGCCCGCGGCGCCCTCGGCCGACCAGTCGAAGATCTGCTCGGTGCACCACCAGTACTCCTCGAGGGTCTCGCCCTTCCAGGCGAAGACGGGCACTCCGGCGGGGGCGGCGGGGGTGCCGGTGGGGCCGACGGCGATCGCGGCGGCCGCGTCATCCTGCGTCGAAAAGATGTTGCAGCTGGCCCAGCGCACCTGCGCGCCGAGCGCGACGAGGGTCTCGATGAGCACCGCCGTCTGCACGGTCATGTGCAGCGACCCGGCGATGCGCGCGCCGGCGAGGGGCTGGGTGGGGCCGAACTCGTCGCGCAGCGCCATGAGGCCCGGCATCTCGTTCTCGGCGAGGCGGATCTGGTGGCGTCCCGCCTCGGCGAGCGAGAGGTCGGCGACCTTGAACGGCAGGGCGGTGGTCACGGAGGTCATGGCATCCATTCTCGCAGACGCCCGCTGAGGGTTACGGTGCCGGCAGGGGGGCCACCGGCAAGGAACCGGACCCGGTGTCGATCCAGTCGCAGATCGTCGTGACGACGGTGAGCGTCTGCTCCCAGCCGTGCACGGCGACCGACGGCACGCCCATCGCGTACACGGGGTAGTCGTTGCCGCCCTCGTCGAGCCGATCGCCGATGAAGAGCACGTCGTCGGTGGTCGCCTCGATGCGCTCGAGCAGCCGCTGCATGCCGTACGCCTTGTCGATGCCCTTGCGGGTCACGTCGATCGAGGTCGAGCCGCCGCTGCGCACCTCGAGGTCGGGCAGGCGGGAGGCCGCGTAGTCGCGCAGGGCGCCCTTCTTGACTCCGTCGGGATCCCACGCGGCCTTCTCGGCCACCGGGGCGCGCTGGCCGAGGGCGGAGAAGGTGATCTGGCTGCCGCGATCCTCGATGATGTCGCCCCACGGTCCCGGATGCCACAGCCCCAGTTCGCGCGCGCCCTCCTCGAGCGTGGCGATCGTGCGCGCCTTCTCGTCGTCGCTGAGATCCTCGGCGTACTGCTGCTGCCATGCGTCGCCGCCCCAGAGGTAGTAGCGGGTGCCGCACGTGGGCATGAGGTGCAGCCGGGCGAGGGCGTCGTCGGAAGCGGTGAAGCCGTCGAGGGCCTGCGACTCGAACTGCTCGAACCGGCCTCCCGAGATGATGCACACCGGCACGCTCTCGAGGAGGCGGGCGAGCGCGGCGCTCATCGCCGGATCCATCGTGGACTTGGAGGCCGCCAGGGTGTCGTCGAGATCGAAGACGACGGCCTTCAGAGCGGCAGGGGTCGAAAAACTCACGCGCCCAAGACTACGTGCCGCACGACCTGCCAGCCTTGCGGGGCCGAGAGCCGGTCGGCGTGCCGCTCGCACAGGTCGTAGCTGTGGGGCTCCGCGGACTGGCTCAGCGGACCGAGCACCGCCATCGAATCGGCGTAGACGTAGGTGAGCGTCGCGACGGCATCGTGGTTGCACGCGACCTTGCTGCAGGGGCGACCGTTCATCTCGCGCTCAGCCTAGAGCCGGCCGGCGGGTGCGGCTGGCTTAGACTCGGCGTGTGGCGAGACCGACGAGACGCAGCACCCCGCCGTCGGCGCGGCGCTCGTGGCGCGATCGTCACGGCCGCGGCATCCGGGCCGCCGTCACCGGGCCCTACCTGCCCCGCCTGCGCTCGCGCGCGGGCGACTTCGAGATGACGGTCGCCTCCACCGCCGAGTACCTCAAGGACCTCTGGCCCGACGAGCTCGAGACCGTGACCTTCGAGGTCGCCGGGCTGCCCGTCGAGCGCGGACCGGTCGTCTTCGTGGACCGATGGCGGGTGGTGCGGGCGGAGCGCCGCGTCATCCTCTACCGGCTGCCCATCGAGCGGCTCTCGCATCTGCACCGCGACGACGAGGTGCACCGCCGCATGATGGTGGAGAGCTGCGTCTTCCGTGCCGTCGCCGAACTGCTCGGCAAAGACCCGTGGGACCTCGCGCCGGAGCGCTTCCGGCACCTCTGAGCGCCACCTCTGAGCCGAACCTAGGGTCGGGTCGTGTAGACCGTCGCGCTGCCGGGCAGCACGTAGATCGTCGAGCCTTGTTGGCTGTAGACCCGATCCGCGGTATCCCAGTTGCCGTTGCTGTTCGTGAACGTGAACCCGAAGGTCGACGGCACGGTCGGCAACGTCACGCTCCACCAATGCCGGTTGTTGATGAAGCCCTCGTAGGCCATCGGCACGGTGCCGTTGATCCCGTTCCAGGTGTGCACCGAGTA
>CALRZA010000198.1:0-4711 GCA_943372535.1 Auritidibacter sp. Marseille-P8566 | reverse complement strand
GTCGATGGCTGGCTGGCCCGGCGACAGGGGCTCTCGTCACGGTTCGGCGCGGGCTTCGACATGGAGGTGGACTCGGTCTTCGCGCTCGTCCTTGCTCTGCTCGCCGCCATCGTCGCCGGGGTGGGGTGGTGGGTCATCCTGCTCGGCCTGCCTCGCTATCTGTTCGGTATCGCACAACTCGTGTGGCCGTGGCTGACCGCCCCGCTGCCCCCGCGCTACAGCGGCAAGGTGATCTGCGTCATCCAGCTGATCGTGCTCATCGTGCTGCAGTCGCCGTGGGTGCCCGAGCCGATCGCCGTCGTGCTGGCCGCGGGAGTTCTGGGCGCGCTCGCCTGGTCGTTCGGTCGCGACATCGTGGCGCTGTGGCGGCTGAAGGCGTGAGCGTCGAGCAGGCGGGCGACGGCCCCGGAGAGGCAGCCTCCGCCCGTCGTCGTCGCGCGGTCGTCACGCGGGTGCTGCAGGCTCTCGTCAGCATCGCGCTCGTCGTGCTGCTCTGGCAGGTCGCCGATGGCGCCGACGCCCTGGCGGTGCTGCGCGCCGCCAACCCGCTCTGGATCATCGCCGCCCTCGCGGCGCTCACTCTGCACACCATCCTTGCGGCGGAGCGCTGGCGCCTGACGGCCGGTGCGCTCGGCCTGCCTCTGACCCGCGAACACGCGCTGCGCGAGTACTACCTCGCCCAGCTCGTCAACTCCACCGTGCCGGGCGGCGTCGTCGGCGACGCGGGACGAGCCGTGCGCAGCCGCGAGCGCGCGGGCCTCGCCGTCGCGGCTCAGGCCGTCATCGTCGAACGGTTCGCCGGACAGGTCGCGTTGCTCGCCACCATGGTCATCGCGATCACCGTCACCACCCTCGCCCCCGGCGGACTCGATGCCCCGTCGTGGATGCTGGGGCTCGCCGCGACGATCACCGCCGTGTCGCTCGGGGCGCTGGGCCTGGTGCTCGCATCCACCCGCCTGCCCGGACGGCTCGGAGCCCGGCTCACCGCGTTCGCCCGCACCGCGGCCACCGCTCTCCTCGGGCGCAGCGTGATCCTCCGCCAGCTCGCCCTCAGCGCGGGCACGACCGCGTCGATCCTCGCCGCGTTCGCCTTCTGCGCGCTCGCCGTGGGTCTGACCCTCCCGTTCGCGGCGATCGTGACGCTCGTGCCGTTGATGCTGCTGACGATGCTCATCCCGGTGACGATCAGCGGGTGGGGGCTGCGCGAGGGGGCCGCCGTGGCGTTGCTGCCGCTCGCCGGGGCATCCGCGAGCGCGAGTCTCGCCGCCAGCGTGACGTTCGGCCTCGTCGGCCTGGTCGCGGTGCTGCCCGGAGTGGTCGTGGTGTGGATGAGCTCGCGCGCTCGCGCGTGACGTCTCAGGGTGTTGTCCGCGCCCGACGGCCCATTGACTTGTCACAGATGGTCGTTCTGACGCAGCCAAAACAGCCATCTGTGACAACTCAACGCGGGTGGGGGCGCAACCACTCGACGATCGCGTCGAGGTGGGCGGTCGGGGCGAGCCAGTAGAGCGAGCCCTCAGGAGTGACGACCCTCAGCGTCGACGAGGGGGTGATCGTGTTGAGCGTCGGGCCGTCCGGGGCGCGATGCAGGTCGACGACCTCGAGGGTGCGCTCGCCGTCGAGCCCGGTCTCGGGCACGAACCGCAGCCGGCCCGACGACAGGTGCGCCGTGCCCGAGCACCACTCGGTGCCGATGTCGTGCACCGGTTCATCCACGGCGCGCAGGTAGCAGAGCACCTCGCCGCGGCGGATGAGGCGGCGATCCTTGCGCAAGTCGCTGCTGGCCCACGCGCCGTCGGCGACGAGTCCCGCGACGCCGCCGACGACCACGTCCAGCACGACGCCGAGGATGCTCACCCGCACATCGTCGCACGCCCCTCGGCGGATGTGGGAGCTACGCCTGCCCGCGAAACCCGCGCAGCCGCAGGCTGTTCGTCACCACGAAGACCGACGAGAAGGCCATGGCCAGGCCCGCGATGAGCGGGTTGAGCAGGCCGAGCATCGCGATCGGGATCGCGGCGACGTTGTAGGCGAAGGCCCAGAACAGGTTGCCCTTGATGACGCCGAGGGTGCGGCGGGCGAGTCGGATGGCGTCGCCCACCACGAGCAGGTCGCCGCTCATCACGGTGATGTCGCTCGCGGCGATCGCGGCGTCGGTGCCCGCGCCCATGGCGATGCCGAGGTCGGCGGCGGCGAGGGCGGCGGCGTCGTTGACCCCGTCGCCGACCATCGCGACGACGTGTCCGTCGGCCTGCAGGGCGCGGATCGCGTCGAGCTTGCCCTGGGGGGTGATGCTCGAGCGCACGTCGGCGATGCCGACGGCGGCCGCGACCTGAGCGGCCACTTCGGCGTGATCGCCGGTGAGCAGCACGGGGCGCAGGCCGAGCTCGGTGAAGCGGCGCACGGCATCCGCGCTCGTGGGCTTGATCGTGTCGGCGACGCCGATGACGCCGCGCACGGCGCCATCCCACGCGACGAGCATGACGGTCTCGGCGCGCGCCTCGGCGGCGGCGACCGCCTCGGCCAGCTCAGCGGAAGGCGTGAGCGACCACTGCTCGGCGAGCCAGCCCGGGCGGCCGACGAGCACGAGGTGCCCGTCGACGACGGCCTGCACGCCGCCGCCCTGGTGCGAGGCGAAGTCCTTGGTGGCGGGCAGCGCGATCGACCGCGACGCGGCCTCGGCCAGAACGGCCCGGCCGACGGGATGCTCGGAGCCGTTCTCCGCCGCGCCCGCGAGAGCCAGTAGCTCGGCCTCGGGCACGGCATCCGCAGCGACGATCGTCACGACCGCCATGTGGCCCGTCGTCAGCGTGCCTGTCTTGTCGAGCACGATCGTGTCGACAGCGCGAGTCTGCTCCAGCACCTGCGGACCGCGGATGAGGATGCCGAGCTGCGATCCGCGTCCCGTGCCCACGAGCAGGGCGGTCGGCGTCGCGAGCCCGAGCGCGCAGGGGCAGGCGACGATGAGGGTCGCGATGGCCGCGGTGAAGGCGACCGTGAGCGATCCACCGAAGACGAGCCACCCGACGAACGTCGCGAGCGCGAGGCCGATGACGACGGGTACGAAGACCGCTGAGACGCGGTCGGCGAGACGCTGCACCTCGGCCTTGCCGGTCTGCGCCTCCTCGACGAGCCGCCCGAGGCGCGCGAGCTCGGTGTCGGCTCCGACGCGCGTGACCTCGACGACCAGGCGTCCGCCGACGTTGATCGTCGCCCCGACGACGCGGCTCTCGGCGGCGACCTCGACCGGCACGGACTCGCCGGTGAGCATGCTCGCGTCGACGGTGGATGCCCCCTCGAGCACCAGCCCGTCGGTCGCGATCTTCTCGCCCGGCCGCACCACAAACACGTCGCCGGGCACGAGCGAGTCGACCGGCACCGAGGTCTCGACGCCGCCGCGCAGCACGGTCGCCTCCGTCGCGCCGAGTTTGAGCAGGGCGCGCAGCGCGGCGCTCGACTGCACCTTCGCGCGGGCCTCGATGTAGCGGCCGGCGAGGATGAACAGGGTCACCGCGGTCGCGACCTCGAGGTAGAGCTCGTCGACGCCGGAGCCGGGGGTGGTGAGGAAGGTGAAGCTCATGCGCATACCGGGCATGCCGGCCATGCCGAAGAACAGCGCGTAGACCGACCAGCCGTAGGCGGCGAGCACGCCTACGCTGATGAGCGTGTCCATCGTCGTCGCGCCGTGGCGGGCGTTCACCCAGGCGGCGCGGTGGAAGGGCCACGCGCCCCAGATCACCACGGGGGAGGCCAGCGCGAAGGCGAGCCACTGCCAGTTCGTGAACTGCAGCAGCGGGATCATCGACAGGATCACGACCGGGATGCCGAGCGCCGCCGAGATCGTCAGTCGCCGTCTCAGCGACCCGGCTTCGTCCTCCGTCGCCGGGACTGACGCGGCCGCCGCCGCGCGCGGGGGAGCCGGCACCGCGGCCGTGTACCCCGCCGACTCGACGGTCGCGATGAGTTTCGCAACATCCACGTCGCCGGCGACGTGCACGCGCGCCTTCTCCGTCGCGTAGTTGACGGTCGCCTCGACACCGTCGAGCTTGGTGAGCTTGCGCTCGATGCGGGTCGCGCACGAGGCGCAGGTCATGCCGCCGATGTCGAGCACGACATCGGTCGTGGTCATGACGAGGCGCCCGCCAGGGCGTAGCCGGCCTCGGTGATCGCGGCTTCGACGGCGGCGGGCTCGAGCGGCGCCGCGCTCTCGACGGTCACCGTCGAGGCTCCGCCCACGACGAGGTCGACGTTCACGGCGGAGACGCCGGCGAGCTCCGAGAGCTCCTCGGTGACGCTCGCGACGCAGTGGTGGCAGGTCATGCCGGTGACAGCGAGTTCGGTCGTGGTCATGGTGGACTCCTTCGGTTTCGAAACGGATCGGGTCAGGTGCGCACGAGACGGGCGATGGCCGCCATCGCCTCGGCGAGCTTCTCGTCGGCGACGGCTCCACCCTCGCGGGCCGCCTCCGCGACGCAGTGCGTGAGGTGGTCGTTGAGTAGTTCGATCGCGACGGTCTCGAGGGCCTTCGTGGCCGCGGAGACCTGCGTGAGCACGTCGATGCAGTACGTGTCCTCTTCGACCATGCGCTGGATGCCGCGCACCTGACCCTCGGCGCGCTTGAGCCGCGTGAGGATCTTCTGCTTGTCGTCGGAGTAGCCGGCCATGCCCCGAGTATACCCCCCTAGGGTATGGGGCCGCCCCGGGGCGGCCT
>CALRZA010000197.1:0-4718 GCA_943372535.1 Auritidibacter sp. Marseille-P8566 | reverse complement strand
GTCGTCGTTACCCGGAATCGGGTACTGCACCTCGTCGGGGTCGCAGTTGGTGTCGAGGATGCCGATGACCGGGATACCGAGCTTGCGCGCCTCGTCAATGGCGAGGTGCTCCTTCTTGGTGTCGACGACCCAGAGCGCGCTCGGCGTCTTGGTGAGGTTGCGGATTCCGCCGAGCGACTTGTGCAGCTTGTCGAGCTCGCGCTTCTTGATCAGCAGCTCCTTCTTCGTGAACCCGCTCTTGGCGCTGTCTTCGAAGTCGAGCTCCTCGAGCTCCTTCATGCGCGCGAGGCGCTTGGAGACCGTGGTGAAGTTGGTGAGCAGTCCACCGAGCCAGCGCTGGTTGACGTACGGCTGGCCGACGCGCTGCGCCTGCTCGGCGATGGTCTCCTGCGCCTGCTTCTTGGTGCCGACGAAGAGGATCGTGCCACCGTGGGCGACGGTCTCCTTGACGAAGTCGTAGGCCTTGTCGATGAAGGCGAGCGACTGCTGCAGGTCGATGATGTAGATGCCGGAGCGCTCCGTGAAGATGAAGCGCTTCATCTTCGGGTTCCAGCGACGGGTCTGGTGCCCGAAGTGAACGCCGCTGTCGAGCAGCTGGCGAATGGTGACGACGGCCATGGCCGTTCTCCTTCTCGGCACGCTCGCGCGTGCCTTCTCTCAGTTGACTCCCGCTGCCGGTTGGCGCGGAACCTGGTGCCCGGACACGCCTCCGCCCCGGTTTCGCGGGGACTGGTGGAGGTGTGGGCCGCATCGCTGACGATGCTGTGGGCACGCGTAGTCACCCCGCTGACGCGAGGTGCTGCCTTCATGGTACCACCGCTCCCCCTCGGGCGGGGTGGCGAGGTCGCTCTCCCCGGCACGCGGGCCGGCGGATGCCGCGGCGGCCGTCATCCCGCACGCTGACGTCATGCGCTCCCTCGCCGCCGCACTCGCGCTCGCCGTGGCGCTCGGCTCCGCGGCGACGGTCGGCGCGACCCCCGTGCCGCTCGGCATCGGCGCGACCCCCGTGGAACGCGGGGACTGGCACTGGCCGGTCGCGCCGCCGCGGTCGATCGCCCGACCGTTCATCGCGCCGACGACGGAGTACGGGCCGGGGCACCGCGGCATCGACGTGCGCGCGACCGACCCGGTGCTGTTCGCGCCGGCCGACGGCATCGTGCACTTCGCGGGCGTCGTGGTCAGCCGACCCGTGCTGTCGATTCGACATGGCTCGAGCGTGATCTCGAGCTTCGAGCCGGTCGTCGCCCTGGTCGCCGCCGGGGAGGCCGTCTCCCGCGGCCAACCGATCGGCACGATCATCGGCGGGCACTGCGCGACCCCGTGCGTGCACGTCGGCGTACGGGTCGACGGCGAGTACGTCTCGCCGCTCGCGTGGTTCGGGGGCATCCCGCGGTCGATCCTGCTGCCGACGCGATGGGAGGTGGTGGGTCTCGCCGGCGGCGCGACTGCCCGCGAGGTCGGCCCACGAGCGAGCGCCCGAACGCCGACGGGGCGGCACGAGTCGGTCTCCCGAACCCGTGCCGCCCCGTCGAGACGTCGTGCGGCTACTTGGTGGTGCGCACCGCAGCCCCGACCGAGATCGCGCGACCCGGCCACCAGAACTTCTCGCCGAGCATGAACGCGAGCGACGGCACGATGACCGTGCGCACCAGCAGGGTGTCGAGCAGCACACCGATGCAGACGATGATTCCGATCTGCGTGAGGGTGATGAGCGGCAGCACGCCGAGCACCGCGAACACGGCGGCGAGCAGGATGCCCGCGCTCGTGATCACGCCACCGGTCGCCGCGAGCGCCCGGATCATGCCCTTGCGGGTGCCGTGCTCCAGAGCCTCCTCCCGCGCTCTCGTGACAAGGAAGATGTTGTAGTCCACACCGAGAGCGACCAGGAAGAGGAAGCTGAACAGCACCACGTTCGTGTCGATCGCCGGGAACCCGAAGACCGACTGGAACAGCAGCCAGCTGGCCCCGAGGCTCGCGAAGAACGAGGCGACGACGGTGGCGAGCAGCAGCACCGGGGCGACGAGTGCCCGCAGCAGGATCACGAGCACGAGGAACACGAGCACGAGGATGAGCGGGATCACGAGATCCTGATCGGCCTGCTGGGCGCGCTGCACGTCGAGCGACTGTGCGTCGAGGCCGCCGACGAGGGCGTCGGCTCCGTCGATCGCCCCGAGCTCGGCCCGAAGGGCGTCGATCGTGGCGAAGGCCTCGGGTGTCTCGGCGGCCGCGTCGAGCACGACGTTCACCTGGGTGATGTCGCCATTGGTCTCGCCGACGGTGGCGGTGTCGACGCCGTCGATGTCGGCCGCCGCCTCGGCGACCTCCTCCGCGAAGTCGGCGTTGACGATGACCGCGGTGGGCGATCCCGCGCCGGCCGAGAAGGCATCCGCGATGATGTTCTGGCCCAACACGGCCTCAGGAACCGCGGTGAAGCGCTCGGTCTGCGCGAGGCCGACCTTGATCTGCGTGGTGCCGAGGGAGAGCGCACCGAGGATGAGCACGCCGACGATCGCGACGATGACGGGCTTCTTCGACACCAGGGTGCCGAGGCGGAACCAGACGCCGCGCTCGGTGCTGCCCTCGCTGCCATAGCGCGGGATGTAGGGCCAGAAGAGCCCCCGGCCGAACAGCAGCAGGGCGGCCGGCAGCACGAACAGGGCGAAGATCATGGCGATCACGACACCGACGGCACACGCGATGCCGAGCGCGCGGTTGCCCTCGAGCTGGGCGAACGCGAGCGTCAGCAGTGCGAGAACAACGGTGCTGCCGCTCGCGATGATCGCGGGGCCGGCGCCTCGCAGGGCGCGGGCCATCGCATCGCGGCGGTCCTCGAAGAGCCGCAGCTCGTCGCGATACCGGGCGATCAGCAACAGCGCGTAGTTGGTACCGGCACCGAAGACGAGCACCGAGAGGATGCCGGTGACCGACGCATCGAGGGTGATCCCCAACAGCGCGGTGACGCGGGTGGCGACGATGCCCGCGAGACCGTCGGCGAGGCCGACGACGACGAGCGGCACGAGCCAGAGCCACGGGCTGCGGTAGGTGATCAACAGCAGGAGGGCGACGACGATGACGGTGGTGAGGAGGAGCGTGAAGTCGGCTCCCTCGAAGACGGCGGCGACATCCACGGCGAAGCCCTCGGCACCGGTCAGCAGAGCGGTCAGTCCGCTCGGCAGGTCGGCGTTGGCGACGGCACGCAGCTCGTCGGCGCGCTCAGCCTGCACCTCGACATTGTCGATGAGCTCGAGCGGCACGACGACGAGGGCCGCGGTGCCGTCATCGGAGACCGTGGGCGGCGGAACGAAGTCGTCGAGCGAGAACTCGGCGAGCTCGGTCGTTGCTGCGAAGACGGCCTCGAGGTCGGCGTCGGTGAGGTCGGCACCGTCGCGGCTGAAGACGAAGAGGGCGCTCGTGGACTCGGCGCTCGGGAGATCCTCCTGCGCCAGCGCGGCCCGGGCCGACTCGGCGGATTCGGGCAGACCGACCCCGGGCGACGTCTCGGTGTCGTTGCCGGAGCCGAGCGCGAAGATGGCGCCCGCACTGAGGAAGGCCACCACGAGGATGATCCACGAGGTACGGCGGGAGGTGATGAATGACGTCAGACGGCGCATGGCTCTCTCGGGGTCGATCGGCTCGGACAGGTAGTTAGATAAACTTATTGCTAACCAATCGAAGAACTTAGCGGTAAAGTGGTCACCATGACAAGCGCGGAGAAGCTGGACGTGTCGGGCACCCTGCCCGATGGCGTCGCGCCCGCGACGTTCGGCGGCGCTGAACCGCCCGGCGGTCCCGCGCCCGGCGGGTCAGCGCACGGCGGTCCCGCGCGACCGCGTGCCCGGCGGGCGACCGAGCTCATCCGCGAGTTCTTCGAGGTGAGTCAGGAGTTCGAGGCCCACGTCGGTCGCCAGCTGACGGTCAACCCGACCGACCTGCAGGCGATGGAGCACCTCATTCAGAGCGGGCCGCTGTCGCCGACCGATCTCTCCAAACGCCTCGGGATCTCGACCGCCGCAACGACCTCCGTCGTCGATCGGCTCGTCGCCCTCGATCACGCGAGTCGCACCCAGCACCCCACCGACCGCCGCAGCGTCGTGGTCGTGCCGAACCCCCAGTCGGTGCAGCGCGCGATGGGATCGCTCATGCCGATGATCATGGGCGTCGACGGGGTGCTCGACGGGTTCAGCGATGACGAGCAAGCGGTCATCACGCGGTATCTGGAGGGCGTGCTCACGGAGTACCGGTCGCACCTGGCCTAGCGACGAGCCGCGACCCCCGTCGGGGCACCGGCCCGGGAACGCACTTCAGGCGCGGGACGCGGTAGCGCGGGGCGCGCTTCAGGCCCGGGATGCGGTAACGCGGGGCGCGCTTCAGGCGCGCGGATGCGCGACGCGGTAGCTCTCCTTGAGCCGCTCCGTCGAGACGTGCGTGTAGAGCTGGGTGGTGCCGAGGCTGGCGTGGCCGAGCATCTCCTGCACGGCGCGCAGATCGGCGCCGCCATCGAGCAGGTGCGTCGCTGCCGTGTGCCGCAGCGTGTGCGGTCCCGACGGGCCGGTGCCGGGAACGTCGGCGAGCAGCCGCGAGACCAGCGCGTAGACGGTGCGGGGGGTGAGGCGAGCTCCCCGCGCTCCGACGAAGAGGGGCGCGGCCTGGCGCGCGGCGGGGGTGCGGGGGGCGAGGGGGGCGCGGCTTGAGGGGGACGCGGGGGCCTGCGCCGCGGC
>CALRZA010000196.1:0-4721 GCA_943372535.1 Auritidibacter sp. Marseille-P8566 | reverse complement strand
ATGCCCACAAGAGGCACCCAGAACGCGAGGCGGCGCTTCACGATGCGCACCGCCGAGATGATCGTGGCCGTGAGCGTGATGCCCGGGATGCCGAAGATGATCGCCCAGGAGCCTGCGGTGATCGTGGTCTCGTTGCACGCCGAGCTGCCCGCGCACTGCATCGTCGTGAGCCCCATGCCGAAGCCGAGCACGACGAAGAGGCCCGCGAGCACGAAGAGCACCGCGAGCAGCACCAGGGTGCCGAAGAAGTCTCCGGTGCGGGGCTGGGGGCGCTCGGTGGTCACGAGAGCTCCGCGCGAATCGCAGCGAGGAACGTGTCGATGTCGGCCTCGGTCGTGTCGAACGCGCACATCCACCGCACCTCGCGGGTGGCCGGGTTCCAGTCGTAGAAGCGGAAGTTCTGACGCAGTCGGTCGGCGACCCCCTCGGGCAGCGTCACGAACACGGCGTTGGCCTGCGTGGCCTGCGTGAAGCTCACCCCGGTGATCGCGCCGCTCGCGATCTCGGCCTCGAGGCCCGCGCGCAGCCGGGCCGCCATCGCGTTGGCGTGCGAGGCCGACCGCATCCACAGGTCGTCGCTCAGCAGCGCCACGAGCTGGGCCGAGACGAAGCGCATCTTCGAGGCGAGCTGCATCGTGAGCTTGCGCAGGTAGGTCAGGCCGTCGGCGACGTCGGGGTTGAGCACGACGACCGCCTCGCCGAAGAGCAGACCGTTCTTGGTGCCTCCGAAGCTCAGGATGTCGACGCCCGCGTCGGTCGTGAACTCGCGGAAGCCCACGCCGAGCGCCGCTGCCGCGTTGGAGATCCGGGCGCCGTCGAGGTGCAGCACCATGCCCCGCTCGTGGGCGTAGTCGGCGATCGCGCGCACCTCGTCGGGGGTGTAGAGCGTGCCGAGCTCGGTCGTCTGCGTGATGCTCACGGCGAGCGGCTGCGCGCGGTGCTCATCGCCCCAGCCCCACGCCTCCTCGCCGATGAGCTCGGGCGTCAGCTTGCCGTCGGGGGTGGCGACCGGCAGCAGCTTGAGGCCGCTGACGCGCTCGGGGGCGCCGCCCTCATCCGTGTGGATGTGCGCGGTCGCCGTCGAGATCACCGCGCCCCAGCGAGGCAGCACGCTCGTCAGCGCGGTGACGTTGGCGCCCGTGCCGTTGAAGACGGGGAAGGCCTCGGCGCGCTCGCCGAAGTGGCCGCGCATGACCTCCTGCAGCCGGGCGGTGTAGACGTCCTCGCCGTAGGCGATCTGGTGGCCGCCATTGGCTTCGGCGATCGCGGCGAGCACTTCGGGGTGGGCGCCGGCGTAGTTGTCGCTGGCGAAGCCGCGGTAGTCGGGGTCGTGAAGTCGGGGCACGGGTTCAGTCTCCCTCGTCATGCGGTCGCGAGGGTAACCCGCGCGCCGTTGAGGTCGGCGGCGGGCTCGCTCCACAGCGTCGCGATGCGGTCGGCGAGGGCCTCGACCGAGGTGCCGTCGGGCCCGAGCGAGCGCACCGAGAGGATCACGGAGGCGGCCGTGCCGCCCTTGGCGAAGCCCGAGGCCGCGCTCAGGGCCCACGCCTCGGCCGCGGCCTTGGCGGCGACGTAGTTGGCGTTGCTCCAGGTCGGCTGCAGCACGGCGGTGCTCGAGACCATGACGAGCCGCCCGGCCTCGGAAGCCGCGAGATCGGGGAAGAACGTGCGGCTCACGTTGCGGAATGTCTCGACGACGCGCGACTCGAGCCACGCCCAGTCGTCGTCGGCCCGACCCGCGCGCCACCCGCCCACGAGATGCACGACCCCGTCGACAGCGCCGTGCTCCACGTGGATGCGCGATGCCAGCAGGTCGACCGCGCTCGCGCTCGACAGGTCGCACTCGTAGCGCGCCGTCGCCGGTACCTCGGCGAGGCGCCGCAGGTCGGTGCCGACCGCGAGCACGCGGTGACCGGCCGCGGTGAGTCGCGTCGCCACGGCCCGGCCCGACTCGCTGGAGGCGCCGGCGATGAGGATGAGCCGCGTCAAGCCGTGATCCCGCTGGTCGACTCGATCACGGGGAGCATCTTCTTCGAGAGGGCCTCGTAGAACATCGAGAGCGGGAACTCGTCATCCATGACCGCATCCGTGAGCTCCTTGGGCGCGCCCGTGAGGGGGAGGTCGAGCTTCGCCCAGCGCGACGCGGGGTGCGGCGTGAGGGTCGAGGCAACGAGCTCATAGGCGGCGAGCCAGTGGGCGATCTTCGGGCGATCGATGCTGGCCCAGTAGAGGTCGTTGATCGCGTCGGAGAGCTGCACCACGACATCCGGGACCTCGGCCCAGTCGATGGTCAGACGGGTGTCGGTCCAGTGCAGCACGTGGTGCTGGTGCAACCAGGCGAACAGCAGCTGGCCGCCCACGCCGTCGTAGTTGCGCACGCGCGAGCCCGTGATCGCGAACCGGAAGATGCGGTCGAAGAGCACGGCGTACTGCACGAGCTGGGCGTGCTCGCGCACGGTCTCGTCGGTGTCCTCCGCGCGCTGCAGCCGCACGGCCTCCCGGAACGCGATCAGGTCGCAGCGCAGCTCCTCGAGCGAGTAGAGGAAGTAGGGCATGCGCTGCTTGATCATGAACGGGTCGAACGGCAGGTCGCCGCGCATGTGGGTGCGGTCGTGGATGAGATCCCACATCACGAAGGTGCGCTCGGCGAGGGCCTGGTCGTCGAGCAGGCGCTGGGCATCCGCCGGCAGTTCGAGCTTGGTGATCTCGGCCGCCTCACGCACGACCCGACGGAACCGGGCCGCCTCACGATCGGCGAAGATCGCGCCCCACGTGAACGTGGGCACCTCGCGCATCGCGACCGTCTCCGGGAAGAGCACGGCCGAGTTCGTGTCGTAGCCGGCGGTGAACGCCAGGAAGCGGATCGGCACGAACAGCGCGTTCGAGTACTCGCCCGCTTCGAGCTCGGCGACGAACTCGGGCCAGATCACCTCGACGAGCACCGCCTCGAGCAGCCGGTCGGCGCTACCGTTCTGGGTGTACATCGGGAAGAGCACGAGGTGTCGCAGGCCGTCCACGCGGTCGCGCTGCGGCTGGAACGCGACGAGAGAGTCGAGGAAGTCGGGGATGCCGAAACCCTCGTCGGCCCACCGGCTCAGGTCGGCGTCGAGAGCCGTGAGGTAGGCGGCGTCGTGCGGCAGCACGTCGGCGAACGCGCGCACCGAGGAGCGGATCGTGTCGATCGCGCGGCGGGCGTCGACGTGATGGGCGGCCTCCGGGATGCTGCCGTCATTCAGCTGCATCGGCTGCACGACCGCGACCGCGGCGGCGAGCTCGCGCCAGGCGATCGAGTCCTCGAGAACCTCGGGTTCTCCGATGATCGAGCCTCGGGGGGATTCCGTGGCAGTGGGCATGGGTCACCTCCGTTCGTCGAATGCGGCGTTCTTTCGAGGCTAATCGCAGACGTGGAGCGTTTGGTTGCGCCTCACGCAGCAAAACTGCGCCAGCGCGGGCGACCACGCGCGGAAACGCTATTCCTGCGGAACCTCGAGCCGACGGAGCAGGTGAACGCCCTCCCAGGCGCGGGCCACGTCGTGCTGGCGGGCCCCCTCGACGATGTGCTCCTGCGCGCGGTAGACGTACTCGAGGTCGATGAAGCGGGGCAGATGCAGGCTCCCCAGACGGATCACGTGGATGACCGTGGTGATGGCCCGCAGCAGGGCCGCGTTCGACGAGTGCTGCTGGAAGCGGCTGAAGAACTCGAAGTTGACCGAGGCGGCCGCGTCGGCATCCAGCAGCGGGATGACCTGTCGGAACCGCTCGTGGTCCTCCTCCAGCTGCCGGATGGTCTCCTCGGGAAGCGTGGGGATCACCTCGTCGATGAGCGCACCGAACAGGGCGACCCAGACGAGCAGGGCTTGCGCCGTCTGCGTGGGCGACACCTCGGCGACGCGGGTGAAGCGGCTCGCGGAGGCCTCGATGATTCCGATCTCGCGCAGGCGCTGCAGGGCCTCGCGCACGGGGGTCCGCGAGACGCCGTATTCGGCGGCCAGGGCGGCATCGCTGATGCGCTGGCCGGGCACGAGGTCGCCGCGCAGCACCGCGCCGAGGATGTTCTCGAAGACCTCGGTCACGATGGCGCTCGTCGTCGTCGACGGCCCCGCGATCTCCATGGTCTGACCCTAGGCCAGAATGGGCCCATGATCGGTGTGCTGACGGGATTCGCGATCATCGGCGTCGTGATCGGCGTGGGCTACGTCGTCGGTCGCACCGAGATTCTCGGTGAGCACGCCCCCTTCGTGCTCAGCCGGATCGCCTTCTTCGTGCTCTCGCCGTTCCTGCTCTTCTCGGTCATCGCCGCCGCCGACGTGCGCGTGCTGTTCTCATCGCTGCTCGCCGCCTCGGCGATCGCCGCGGTCACGAGCGGCCTGCTCTTCGCTCTCGTCGCGGCGCTGCTGTGGCGTCGACCGACGAGCGAGACGGTGATCGGCACGCTCGCCTCGGGATACGTCAACGCGAACAACATCGGGATCCCGGTCGCGGTCTACGTGCTGGGCAGTCCCGCGTTCGCGGCGCCCATCATCCTGCTTCAGATGCTCGTCTTCGCCCCGATCGCCCTGACGATCCTCGACGTGCGCGAGCACGGCACGGTCTCGTGGCGGCGGGTGGTGCTGCAACCGCTGCGCACACCGATCACGATCGCGTCGATCCTCGGGGTGATCGTCGCGGTGAGCGGCATCACCCTTCCCGACGCGGTTCTCGCGCCGTTCGAGGTCATCGGA
>CALRZA010000195.1:0-4728 GCA_943372535.1 Auritidibacter sp. Marseille-P8566 | reverse complement strand
GACGATGATGAGCCCGGCGCCGACGACCCACGCGAACGACGTGCGCAGCACCTGCTTGCGCAGCCCCACGTCGTCGCCCGCCGAGATGATGTAGAGCACCGCGTGCACCACCCGCACGATCACGTAGCAGATCGCGAGCACGAGGGGGCCGAAGAGTCCGCCCTCGAGGTCGGAGAACGCCTCGGGAATCGTGAGCGCGACCCCGAACATCGCGATCATCGCCACGGTCATCCCGATGCGCACGATGCCCTCGTCGGCATGGGTCTGATTCGCGAGCCACGAGTAGGCGACCCACGACCACCAGATCAGCGTCAGGATCACGAGACCCTGCAGCACGCCCAGCGCACTGTGCTGGCTGGCCATGAAAACCGTCACCTGCGTGACCGCGAAGACGAAGACGAGGTCGAAGAACAGCTCGAACGTCGTGACGCGATGGGTCTCAGCCGAGACTCGGATGCCGCGAAGCGGATTCACCTTGGCCATGACGACACCCTAGTGCGGCAAAGGAAACACCCGTCCTTTCGGGCGCATTCGCAGGTTGAGACGCGCCGGATCGGGCATGCTGGTGCCACTGCGCCACCGCCACCCACCCCCGATGCCTCTTGAGAGCGGATGACATGACGACGACCCCCACCAAGCTCCCCCTGACCCTCCTCGTCGGCCTCGGCCTCGTCGGCGTGCTCGCCGGCTGCAGCGCCCCGGTCGAGACTCCCGTCGAGGAGCCCACGGAGACCGAGACCGAGACGGAGACGGAAACCGAGACGGAGACCGACTCCGGCGCCGCGGGCTCCTACGCCGACGGCGACTACAGAGCGTCGGGCGAGTACCAGGCCCCCAGCGGCACCGAGTCGGTCGAGGTGAGCGTGACGCTCGAGGGCGACGTCATCACCGCGGTGACCGTCGTCGGCGACGCGACCGACGCGCAGGCGCGCGGCTACCAGCAGCAGTTCAGCGCCGGCATCGGATCGATCGCCGTCGGCAAGAACATCGACGACCTCCAGGTCGACAAGGTCGGCGGGTCCTCGCTCACGGGCGCGGGCTTCAACGCGGCACTCGCGACGATCAAGGCCGACGCTGCCAACTGACCCGCCCGGGTCGAGTCTCACGTTCGAGGCGATCGGCACCCACTGGCAGGTCGACACGACCGAGCCGGTGGATGCCGATCTCGCCGCCGCGATCGCCGCCCGCATCGAGAGCTACGACCGCACCTGGTCGCGGTTTCGCCCCGACTCCCTCGTCGCCGCCATCGGCGAGCGCGCGGGGCACTGGCCGTTTCCCGTGGAGGCGCCGGCCCTCTTCGACCTCTACCGCCGCCTCTACGCGGCGACCGACGGAGCGATGAGCCCGCTCGTCGGCAGGGCCCTCGACACCCTCGGCTACGACCGCGCCTACTCGCTCACCCCGGCCGGTGAGCCGGCTCCGGCGCCGGCGTGGGACGAGGCGGTCGCGTGGGACGGCACCGCCCTCACCACCCTGCGCCCCGTGCGCCTCGACGTCGGCGCGGCGGGCAAGGGCTACCTCGTCGACCTCATCGGCGGCATGGTGCGCGCCGCGGGTCACGACCGGGTCGTGATCGACGCGAGCGGCGACATCCGCCACTGGGGTGAGGATGTGCTGCGCGTGGGGCTCGAAGACCCCCGCGACCCGTCGAAGGCCATCGGCATCGCCCGCGTCACAGGCGGCGCGATCTGCAGTTCGGCCACCAACCGGCGCCAGTGGGGAGCCGGCCTGCACCACGTGATCGACGCCCTCACCGGGCTACCGACCCGGTCGATCGTCGCGACCTGGGCGATCGCGCCGACCGCCCTCGAAGCCGACGGGCTGGCGACCGCGTTGTTCTTCGCGGAGCCCGCCCGACTGGAGCGGGAATTCGCCTTCCAGTGGGTGCGGATGGACACGGCCGGGCGAGTAGAGTTCTCGCCACACCTGAACGGAGAGTTATTCACATGAAGCGCGTTCTCGATCGGGTCACGGGCGCCGTGACGATGTACATGCTCGTGATCATCCTGCTCGGCACCATTCAGGTGATCGCTCTCGTGCTCGGCCTCGTGGGGGTGCTCAGCTATGCGCCCCTCGCGCAGCTCGCCTCTGCCGCCGTCGCGGTGGGGGTGACGGTCGGCTCCAGCTGGCTTCTCGCGCGCCTCATGCGCGTGCCCGCCCACCTGCCGTCCGCGGTGATCACGGGCCTGCTCGTGTACTTCATCATGATCCCGAGCCTCGACCCGATCGGGCTGCTCACGATCGGCCTCGCGGGACTGATCGCGAGCGTCTCGAAGTACCTGCTCGCGGTGCGCGGCCGCCACATCCTCAACCCGGCGGCGCTCGGCACCTTCGTGGTCGGCGTGCTCGTGTTCGCAGGCGTGCTGCCGTTCACGAGCTTCCCCGGCTGGTGGGTGGGCACCTCGGCCCTGCTCATCCCCGTCGCGATCGGCGCGTTCCTCGTGCTCTACCGCACGCAGCGCCTCGTGCTCGGCGGGGTGTTCCTCGTGCTGGTCGTCGGCATCGCGATGATCGCCGCTCTGGCCCGCGGCGGCACCGCGCTCGACGGCCTCACCTTCACCATCCTGTCGGGTCCGATGGTGTTCTTCGCCGGCTTCATGCTCACCGAACCGCTGACCCTGCCGCCGCGACGCTGGCAGCAGCTTGTCGAGGCCGCGATCGTCGCGCTGCTCATCCCGATCCCGTTCTCGCTCGGGCCGGCCGTCTCCAACACCCCGCAGCTGGCGCTGCTCGTCGGCAACGTCTTCGCGTTCATCATGGGACAGCGCCGCGGCATCCGGCTCACCTACCTCGGCAAGACGGCGCTGAGCCCCACGACGTGGGAGCTCGCGTTCCAGCCGAAGCACCCGGTGAACTTCCTGCCCGGCCAGTACATGGAGCTGGGCATCCCGCATCGCAAGGCCGACTTCCGCGGAAGCCGACGCTACTTCTCGATCTCGTCGGCACCGACGCCCGAGGGCCCGATCACCTTCGCGATCTCGATGCCGACCAAGGCGTCGAGCTTCAAGCGCGCGCTGCTCGACCTCGAGCCCGGCGCGATCGTCACGGGCACGAGCGTCGGTGGCGACTTCGCCCTCCCCCGCGACACGGCCGAGCCGCTGCTGCTCATCGCGGGCGGCATCGGCATCACGCCGTTCGCGAGCCAGCTCGCCCACGCGACCGAGCGCGGGGAGAAGCGCGATGTCACGGTCGTCTACTCGTCGAGCGCCCCGGGCGAGGTGCCCTACGCGAGCCTGCTCGCGGCCAGCGGCGCGCGCGTCGTGCTGTTCTCGCCGGACGCCCCCTCGCCCCTGCCGCCGAACTGGGTCTACGGCGGCGCCCAGCGGGTGAGCGGCGAGCGCCTCGCCGAGACGGTTCCGGATGTCGCGGCCCGGCGCACCTACATCTCCGGCCCGCCGGCGCTCGTCTCCGACCTGCGTCGGGCGGCGCGCTCGCAGGGCGCGAAGCGCATCCACACCGACGACTTCTCGGGTTACTAGACCGGCGGCCTCGCGCCCCATAAACCCTCTCTGACCAGCCGTTCGCCGTCTGCGAACGCGCTGGCACTCATGATGCCCGAGTGCTAGTTTTGTCTCAGTTGAGTCGCAGTGACTCAAGTTTGGAGACAGGAATCATGGCAGTACTCTTCGACCCGTTCCGCGAGTTCGATCGTGGTGCGACCCGACAGGGTCCGCGCCGTATGCCGATCGACCTCTATCGCGACGGCGACCACTACGTTCTGACCGCCGACCTGCCGGGCATCGACCCGGGCTCCGTCGACGTCGACATCGACGGCCAGCTGCTGACGGTGCGAGCCGAGCGCACGCCGCGCAGCCAGTCCGGCGTCACCTGGCTCGCGCGCGAGCGTCAGGGGGGCACCTATCTGCGCCAGCTGACGCTCGGCAACGGCATCGACACGTCCGCGATCTCGGCGAACTACGAGAACGGCGTGCTGAGCGTCGTGCTCCCGGTGACCGAGCAGGCCAAGCCGCGCAAGATCGCGGTCACCTCCACCTCCGCCCCCACGGAGGTCGTCGCCACGGCGAGCTGATCCCCCGATCGACGGCGGGCCCGGGAGCACGGCTTCCGGGCCCGCGTCGCGTCGGCCGGCAGGGGAGCACGGCTTCCGGGCCCGCCGTCGTGTCGGCCGGCAGGCCAGGGCTCCCGCGCTCTGGCCCGAGCCCGCTGTCGGTGTGCGCCCCTACGATCGACGCATGGTGTCGTTCGCTGACAAACCCCTGCTCGAGGTGCTCACCACCGACGAGTGGGAGCGCTGGATCATCGACGTCGGCCACCCCGACGGCGTGCGCCTCAAGCTGCGCAAGCGGCTCTCGTCCGCCCCGGGCATCACCTACGACGAAGCCCTCGAGGTGGCCCTCTGCCACGGCTGGATCGACGGCCAGGTCGGCAAGTTCGACGCGGACTACACGCTGCAGGCCTTCACCCCGCGCCGCCGAGCGAGCCCCTGGTCGCAACGCAATGTCGGCATCGTCGCCGACCTCATCGCGGCGGGCCGCATGCGCCCGGGCGGGCAGGCCGAGATCGACCGCGCGAAGGCCGACGGCCGCTGGGATGCCGCCTACCGCCAGTCGACCGCGACGGTTCCCGACGACCTCCAAGCGGCCCTCGACGCGACCCCGGCGGCCGCCGAATTCTTCGCGACCCTCGACGCCCAGAATCGCTGGGGCATCCTGTTCCGGCTCGGCCAACTCAAGCGAGCCGAGAGCCGCGAGCGCAACATCGCCAAGT
>CALRZA010000194.1:0-4729 GCA_943372535.1 Auritidibacter sp. Marseille-P8566 | reverse complement strand
GGGGCGCGAGCGCCGTGCCGACCGCGAGCAGGAGGCCCACGCCCAGCAGCGTTCCGGCCCCGATCGGCGCGGCGGCCCCGAGTTCGACACGACCCCCGGCGAGATAGCGAGCGACGAGGGCCATGCCCACGACGAGGCCGCCCGCGAAGCCGCCGCCGGGTTCGTTGTGTCCGACGAGCAGCAGATAGAGCGAGACGACGAGGAGCGAGTGGAAGATCAGTCGCACCACGACCTCAAGCAGGATCGACCGGTGGTGCGGCGCGAGCGTGCGTCCGGCGAGCAGCCAGGTGCTGCGCTGGTCGTTGGAGGTGCGGTCGTAGCGCTCGACGAGCTCCCGGCGCACCGTGCGCCGGGCGACGCGGGGAAGGTTGTCGGTGCGGGTCGACAGGAAGATGAGGCTCGCCACACCGGTCGCCGCGGCGATGATGACCGAGAGCTCGCCCATCGTGTCCCAGGCCCGGAGGTCGACGAGAGCGACATTCACCACGTTCGACCCGTGAGCCTTCTCCGCCAGGGCGGGCCACTCGAGCGAGATCGGCGTCGCGGTGCGAGCACCGAGCGCCACGACCGCGACGGTTGCCATGACGAGACCCACCGAGACGCCTGCGATTGCGCGGATGACGCGGTGCGAGGTTCCGTGCTTCTCACCCAGTCGCGCTGGAAGCCGCCGGATCACGAGCACGAACGCGACGAGAGTCACGAGCTCGACGAGGATCTGGGTGAGCGCGAGGTCGGGCGCCCCCTGCAGAGCGAACATCGCGGACATCCCGACGCCGGTGACGCCGACGAGCACGACGGCCTGGAAGCGCTTGGTCGCGGCGAGGGCGGCAATCGCGGCAACGGCCATGATCACCCCGATGACGAGCTGCGCGGGGGAATCCCACGGGCGCACCTCGCTCGGCCACGTGCGGTTGGCCGTCAGGGCCGCGGCGACCACGACCGTGAGCACGAGGAAGATCGTGCCGACGTAGAACGGCAGGGAACCGCGCTGGGTCAAGCTCGTCGTTCGGGCCGCGAGGCGGTCGATGCCGCGCATGGTGACGGCGTAGCCGTCGACGGCGGTGGTGCGCAGCGCGAGCGACTCCTGCACGCGCGCCACCCGGGTGCGCGCGACGAAGAGGAGCGCGCCGAGCACGAGCGTGGCGGCGGAGATGCCGAGGGCCGGCTCGAGGCCGTGCCAGAGCGCGAGATACGCGGGCTCTCCCTCCGTGGGGAACTGCGCCGAGTAGCCGGTGAGAGCGTCACCGACGAGCGGGACCGCGAGCCCCAATGCGAGACCGGACGCCGCGAGCAGCACCGGGGCGATGAGGAAGTCGAGGTGCTCGCGCTCCCGGCGCTGCGGCTCGACACCGGCCTTGTCGGCGAAGGCTCCCCAGAGGAACCGCGCGGCGTAGGCGACGGTGAGCACCGAGCCGAGCGAGACGCCGATGATCGCGACCCAGCCGATCGCGCTGCCCGCAAGAGCGACATCGAGGAGTGCCGTGAGCGCGGACTCCTTCGCCGCGAACCCGAGCAGGGGCGGAAACCCGATCATCGACGCGAGAGCGAGAGCCGTCACCGTGGTGACGACCGGCATCTCGCGGCCGAGTCCCGAGAGGCGTCGCAGGTCGCGCGTGCCGGTGCGGTGGTCGATGATGCCGACGACGAGGAACAGGGTCGATTTGTAGAGAGCGTGAGCGAGCAGCAGCGCGAGACCCGCGAGGGCGGCATCCCGGGTGCCGAATCCGAGCACGACGACCAGGAAGCCCAACTGGCTCACGGTGCCGTAGGCCAGCAGCAGCTTGATGTCGTTCTGACGCAGGGCCGTCCAGCCGCCGAACAGCATCGTCACGACGCCGAGGATCACGAGCACCTCGCGCCAGCCCGGCAGGTCGGCGAAGCCGGGCGCGAGCCGGGCGACGAGGTAGATGCCGGCCTTCACCATCGCCGCGGCGTGAAGGTAGGCGCTCACCGGGGTGGGTGCCGCCATCGCCGAGGGCAACCAGAAGTGGAAGGGCACGATCGCCGACTTCGAGAGCGCCCCGACGAGCACGAGCATCACGGCGGCCACGGCGAGGGGACCGCGCGGTGCCGCCTCGATGATGCCGCTCAGACTCGACGTGCCGGTCTGCACCGCGAGGGCGACGAGCCCGACCAGCATCACGAGACCGCCGAGGGTCGTCACGAGCAGCGCCTGGAGCGCGGCGCCGCGACTCGACTTGCTCGCGGTGCGGTGCCCGATGAGCAGATACGAGAAGACCGTCGTCGCCTCCCACAGCACGAACAGCAGGAAGACGTCGTCGGCGAGCACGAGTCCGAACATCGACCCGGCGAAGGCGACGAGCACCCCGGCGAACCGCCCGAGCGACGGCTCGTCGTCGCTGAAGTAGCGCACGCAGTAGAGCATGACGAGCGCTCCGACTCCGGAGACGACGAGGGCGAGCACCCAGGAGAGGGTGTCCATTCGCACCGCGAGCGCGAACGAGAGCTCGGGGATGTAGGTGATCGACTCGCTCACCGCCTGCCCGGCGAGAACGACGGGAGCCTGCAGCAGGGTCCAGACGAACGCGGCGGTCGGCACGACGGCGCCGACGAAGAAGACCCGGGTGCCCAGGCGGGCAGCGAGAGCGGGGAGCAGAACGGAGGCGACCCCGAACGCGAGGAGGAACCAGAGCATCGGTCCTCCGATCGTCGGGGCTGATGACGTGCGGATGCCGGGGCACCCGTCACCTCTCAGCGGCGGCTGTACCCCATTCTAGACGCGGTCCCTGAGACCGACCCCCGAGACGGGGGTCGGCGCTGGCGTCGCGAAGAAGGCCAGAAATGGCCTTCTTCCTCAGCTCCAGCGCGCACTATTGCTCGTGGACGTCGCCCTCGCGCAGGTCGGCGAGCAGCGCGAGCGCCCGCGCGACCTGGATCGGACCGGGCACTCGGAAGTTCGCGAGGGTCGGCCCCTCCCCGCTCTTGAGCCCCAGGTCGTCGGCCCCGAGCGCGGCGAACGCATCCTCATCGGTCACGTCGTCGCCGGCGAAGAACACGGCGTCGGCCTTCGTGTACTGGCGCAGGTGCTCGACCGCTTCGCCCTTGGTGGTCGATCGCACCGAGAACTCGAGCACGTTCTTGCCCTCGCGGATCGTGAGGTCGTCGATCTCGGCGGATGCCTCGCTGCGGGCGACGAGGTGCGCCACGCGGGAGTTGTGCTCGGTCGCCAATCGCGTGTGGAGCGCAAAGCCCGCGGGCTTGGGTTCGAGCCAGACCTGGTCGACGGCATCCGCGACCTCGCCGAGCACCGTGTGCAGCACGTCGACCTGCGCCATCTCGGCGGTGTCGAGGCTGAGCCGCGCCGGCTCGTCGAGGCGCAGCTCGATGCCGTGCGAGCCGACGAGCAGCACGGAGTCGGGCAGGTCGGTGACGTGCTCGAGACTTGTCAGGGCCCGGCCCGACACGAGGGCGACCCGGGTGCGCGGCATGGCGGCGAGGCGCAGGACCGCCTCCCGAGCCTCCGGCAGGGCACGGGCCTGGTCGGGCTCGTCGACCTCGGGAGCGAGGGTGCCGTCGAAGTCGAGGGCGATGAGCAGGGTGCGGGTGCGCGCGAGCTCGCGCAGCGCCCCCACGAGTGGTTCGGGCAGTCGGGAGTAGCGGGGAGGGGTGTCGACGTCGACCATGAGGTCAGGGTGCCTTCTTCCGGTCGACGGTCCACTCGAGATCGTCGGTCAGCTCCTGCGGTGAGATGCGGTCGAAGCGCCCGGCGCGCGCCTGCTCGAGGGTCGCGAGGAAGGAGCTCGACCAGCGGGCGACATCGTGCTCGATGACGCGCTTGCGCAGCGCGCGCATGCGCGACGATCGCTCCTTGCGCGGCATCGCGATCGCCGCGAGGATCGCATCCTTGAGGCCGTCGATGTCGTGGGGGTTCACGAGCAGCGCCTTGCGCAGTTCGTCGGAGGCGCCGGTGAACTCGCTGAGCACGAGCACGCCGTCGTCGTCGAACCGGCTCGCGACGTACTCCTTGGCGACGAGGTTCATGCCGTCGCGCAGGGCGGTGACGAGCAGCACGTCGGCGGCGAGATAGAGGGCGACCATCTCCTCGCGCGGGTAGCCGTGGTGGTGGTAGCTGATCGCCGTGTGGCTCATGGTCGCGAAGTCGCCGTTGATGCGCCCAACCGTCAACTCGATCTCGTCGCGCAGGTTCATGTAGGCCTCGACGCGCTCCCGGCTGGGGCTCGCCACCTGCACCATGGTCACGTCGGCGACGTCGATGCGCCCCTCGGCGAGCAGCTCGCCGAACGCCTTGAGCCGGTGCCCGATGCCCTTCGTGTAGTCGAGCCTGTCGACGCCGAGCATCACGGTGGTCGGATTGCCGAGCCCCTCGCGGATCTCGCGCGCCCGCTGCTGGATGCGGGGCTCGCGGGCGAGCGCCTCGAAGCTCGCGGCATCGATCGAGATCGGGAACGCCTTGGCGACGACGCGGCGGGTGGGATGCCCGGGCCACGCGACCTCGATCGCGGGGTTGCGCGTGACATGGCCGGTGAGGCGACGCACCGCGCGGGAGAAGTTGGCGGCATCCGCGACCCGCTGGAAGCCGATCACGTCGGCCCCGAGCAGGCCCTCGATGACCTGGGTGCGCCACGGCAGCTGCGAATAGATGCCGTAGGGCGGGAACGGGATGTGGTTGAAGAAGCCGATCGTCAGGTCGGGTCGCGCCTCACGCAGCATCTTCGGCACGAGCTGCAGTTGATAGTCCTGCACCCAC
>CALRZA010000193.1:0-4734 GCA_943372535.1 Auritidibacter sp. Marseille-P8566 | reverse complement strand
GCTTGTCGAAGCCGGTGAGCAGGTTGAACAGCGTCGTCTTGCCGGCGCCGTTGGGGCCGATCAGAGCCGTGATGGCGTTGCGGGGGATCTCGAGGTGCTCCACGTCGACGGCGGTCAGACCGCCGAAGGTGCGGCGCACGCCATCGGCGATGATGATCGGATCGACCTTGGCTACGCCGGGAACGATCTCGCCGGTGTGAAGTCCGGTGGACTTGACCGGGGATGTGCCGGGCTTGGCGTTACTTGACAAAGGCCAGCTCCTTCTTGTTTCCGAAGATTCCCTGTGGTCGGTAGATCACCAAGAGCATGAGCACGATGCCGACGATGATGAAGCGCAGCTGACCGGCCTGCACGCTCGACATGAAGGGCAGGAAGCCCTCCGACACGAGGCGGGCGATGAGGCCCGAGACCGCCGACAGCAGCACCCAGAAGATGATCGACCCGATGATCGGACCGAGGATCGTCGCGGCCCCGCCGAGCAGCAGGATCGTGTAGATGAAGAACGTCAGGCTCGTCTGGTAGTTCGACGGCACCACGGCGCGAGGCAGGATGAAGATCATGCCGGCGAGGGTTCCGAAGATGCCACCGAGGATGAGCGACTGCATCTTGTAGGAGTACACGTTCTTGCCGAGCGCGCGCACGGCATCCTCGTCTTCACGGATGCCCTTGATCACGCGGCCCCACGGGCTGCGCATGAGCTGCCAAGTGAGGAGGCACGCGATGACGATCACGGTCCAGGCGACGACACGAACCCAGAGGTCGTACTCGTTCATCTCGAACGGTCCGAAACCGTAGGTGCCTTCGGGGAACGGGTTGAGAGCCGCGAAGCCGCCCTTGTAGCCGCTGAGGCCGTCGGCGGAGCCGGTGACCGATTCGAAGGTGTTGGTCGTGAACAGCAGCCGCAGGATCTCGGCGGAGGCGATCGTGACGATCGAGAGATAGTCGGCGCGCAACCTCAGGGTCGGGATGCCGAGGATCAACGCGAAGACGATCGACCCCGCGATGCCGAAGAGCACGGCGCCCCACACCGGGAACCCGAAGGTCAGGGTCGAGATCGCGTAGCCGTAGGCGCCGATCGCCATGAAGCCGGCCTGGCCGAAGTTGAGCAGGCCGGTGTAGCCGAAGTGGATCGCGAGGCCGAGAGCGGCGAGCGCGTACGCCGCGGTGGTCGGGCTGATGAGCTCGACTGCCGCGTTGGACAGGATCTGAAGCCAGTCGATCATGGCGCTTCCCTAGCCGATTCTCTCTTTGCGGCCCAGGATTCCCTGAGGCCGGAACAGCAGGACGAGGATGAGCACGACGAGCGCGCCCACGTACTTCATGTCGGACGGGATCCAGAGCGTCGACACCTCGACGAAGAAGCCCACGATGAGCGATCCGACGAGCGCCCCGAAGGCGGTGCCGAGACCACCGAGCGTGACCGCCGCGAAGATCAGCAGCAGGATCTGGAAGCCCATGTCCCAGCTCACCCCGGGCCGGAAGTAGGCCCAGAGGATGCCGGAGAGACCGGCAAGCGTGCCGCCGACGATCCAGACGATGCGGATGACGCGGTCGACGTCGATGCCGCTCGCCGACGCGAGGCTCGGGTTGTCGCTCACGGCGCGGGTCGCCTTGCCGATGCGGGTGCGCAGCAGGAAGAACGCGACCCCCGCGAGCACGAGCACGCTGATGCCCATGCTGAGGAAGTCGGTGGCCGAGAGCGAGATCGCCCCGATGTTGATGTCGGGGGAGTCGGCCAGTGGCAGCTGCCGCGTCTCGCCGCCGTAGAAGAACTGGTATGTGTAGCGCAGGGCGAGCGACAGACCGATCGACACGATCATCATCGGGATGAGTCCGACGCCCTTGCGGCGCAACGGCTTCCAGATGCCGGCATCGAGCGACCAGCCGAAGGCGCCGCTGATGACGAGCGCGATGATGATCGCCGCCCAGAGTGGCAGGAAGGTGCTGAAGGTGAACGTCATGAGCGCCCCGATGGTCACCATCTCCGCGTGGGCGAAGTTGTTGAGGCCGGTCGTGCCGTAGATCAACGAGAGCCCGATCGCCGCGAGCGCCAGGAGCAACCCGAAGTTGAGGCCGTTGAAGACGCGGTCGATGAACTGATCGAAGAAGCTCACGGTGACCCTCACGCCCTCGCCGAGGAAGAAGTTCACCGACTTGGTGCTCGTCAGCCCGAACTCGGCCTCGATCGTGGCGCTGCCCTCGGCGACGATGACGCCCTCCGGCAGGGTCGACTCGTCGAGAGTGAGGGTGTAGGTGCCCTTCTCCGGAACTCCGATGGCCCACTTGCCTTCGGCATCCGTCAGCACCTCGGCGTTGTAGCCGTTGCCGCTCACCGAGATGCGCACGCCCTCGAGGGCCACGCTCTCGTACTTGACGTTGCCTTGGAAGGTGAAGTCGTACTCGGTGCCGATCTCATCGCCGTGAGCCGCTCCGGCGCCGGCACCGGCGATGAGCGTCAATGCGGTGAGAGCAGTGACGAAGAGAACGATGATGGGTCGCGACCATCGTCTGAGCCGAGTGGCTTCCACGGAACCTCCAAATTGGGACCAGCCGGAATATTGCCATCCCGCGGGTTCTGGCGCACCGTCGACGTTGACGATACTTCTCGATTGTGTCTCCCGTGTTTCGGCAGGTCACAATCTGATCAGGCCATTATGCGCGTGGAATAGCCCCGGGTCTAACCGGTTAAGATCGAGTACCGGATTCCAGTGCCGCATCCGGGTCTCCTCGAGCCCGTGCTCAGCGATCGATCCCAAGGAACTCCATGGACCAGCACGACCCCTTCGGCTTCATCGGCCTCACCTACGACGATGTCATGCTGCTGCCGGGGCACACCGACGTGATCCCCAGCGAAGCCGACACGAGCTCGCGGCTGACCCGCCGCATCCGCGTCAACGCGCCGCTGATCTCGTCGGCGATGGACACCGTGACCGAGTCGCGCATGGCGATCTCGATGGCACGGAACGGCGGTCTGGGCGTGCTGCACCGCAACCTCTCGATCGAGGATCAGGCCGCGCACGTCGACAAGGTCAAGCGCAGCGAGTCGGGAATGATCACCAACCCGGTCACGACGACGCCCGAGGCCACCGTTGCTGAAGTGGATGCCCTGTGCGGCCAGTTCCGCGTCTCAGGCCTGCCGGTCGTCGAGGGTGACGGTCGCCTCGTCGGCATCATCACCAACCGCGACATGCGTTTCGTCTCCTCGTTCGAGAAGCAGACGACCCTCGTGCGCGACGTGATGACCAAGACCCCGCTGATCACGGCGCCGATCGGCATCGACCCCGACAGCGCGATCGCGATCCTCGCGCAGCACAAGATCGAGAAGCTGCCGCTCGTGGACTCCGAAGGCCGCCTCGGCGGACTCATTACGGTCAAGGACTTCGACAAGAGCGAGCAGTACCCGAACGCGACCAAGGATGACGAGGGCCGCCTGCGCGTGGGCGCGGCGATCGGCTTCTTCGGCGACGCGTGGGACCGCGCGGGCGCCCTGCGCGACGCGGGGGTCGACGTCATCGTCGTCGACACCGCCAACGGCGACTCCGCGGGCGTGCTCGACATCATCCGCCGCCTCAAAGGCGATTCGGCCTTCGCGGCGATCGACATCATCGGCGGCAACGTCGCGACCCGCTCCGGCGCCCAGGCGCTCGTCGATGCGGGCGCGGATGCCGTGAAGGTCGGCGTCGGTCCGGGCTCGATCTGCACGACGCGCGTCGTCGCGGGAGTCGGAGTGCCGCAGGTCACCGCGGTCTACCAAGCCTCGCTCGCGACGCGCGAGGCGGGCGTGCCCGTCATCGCGGATGGCGGCCTGCAGTACTCGGGCGACATCGCCAAGGCGCTCGTCGCGGGCGCCGAGACCGTGATGCTGGGATCGCTGCTCGCGGGCACCGACGAGAGCCCCGGTGACCTGATCTTCGTCAACGGCAAGCAGTTCAAGAGCTACCGCGGCATGGGCTCGCTCGGCGCGCTGCAGACCCGCGGCACCAAGACGTCGTACTCCCGCGACCGCTACTTCCAGGCCGACGTGCCGAGCGACGAGCAGCTCATCGCCGAGGGTATCGAGGGCCAGGTGCCGTATCGCGGCCCGGTCTCCTCGGTCGTCTACCAGCTTCTCGGCGGCATGCGGCAGTCGATGTTCTACGTCGGTGCGCGCACGATCGACGAGCTGCGCTCGAAGGGCCAGTTCGTGCGCATCACCGCGGCAGGCCTCAAGGAGTCGCACCCGCACGACATCCAGATGGTGGTCGAGGCGCCGAACTACCGCCGCTGATGCTGCGTTCGCGAGTTCTGGCTCTGGCCGCGCTGACCCTCGGCGGGGTGCTCCTCGCGAGCCCGGCGGCGGCCGCCGAGGCGTGTCCGGTCACCGACGCGACGATGACCTGGGGCTTCAAGGAGTCGTTCCGCTCCTACCTCAGCGGCACGATCGCCAACGGCGAGTGGATCGTCACCGAGCCGGTGACCTACGAGACGCCTGACTTCGGCTTCGCGGGCGGCGAGGGCGACTACGACGGCGGCAGTGGAGCGGGATCGGTCGCCTTCGACGGGCAGATCCGGTTCACGGGGCACGGCGGCATCCTCGACACGACGATCAGCGCAGTCGAGCTGCGCTTCGTCGACGGCGGCCGGGCGATCATCGTCGCCGACGTCAGCGGCACGACCCAAGCCGGTGACCCGGTGGATGCCCGGGCCGTCGAGTTCGTCAGCCTCGACCTCGCCGGGGTCGCCACCCTCGAGGGC
>CALRZA010000192.1:0-4735 GCA_943372535.1 Auritidibacter sp. Marseille-P8566 | reverse complement strand
CCGCCTCCCGTGAGGGCGAGGGCGGCCACGCCGGCGACGACCGAGAGGCCGGACTGAACCAGCTGCACGCGACCGGCCGTGGTCGACCGTGAGCGCCACAGCAAGGCGGCCGTCGCCAGGCCGGAGACGACGGCGAAGGCACCGAAGGTCGTGAGGCCGAGACGGGCCGAGTGGTCGGCGCTGAACGTGATGACGACCGCGAGGGCGAGGGCGGGAATCGCGCGTCCCAGGGGCGGGTACCAGTCGGTCACGCGTTCCAGTCTACGTTCGCGCCGCAGGCCTCGATCCGCTGACGCTACGAGCCTGGCGGCAGATCGACGAAGCGCGAGAAGTGCCCGTGGAACCCGACCGTGATCGTGCGGGTCGGGCCGTTGCGGTGCTTGGCGACGATGAGATCGGCCTCGCCGGCGCGCGGGTTGTCGGCCTCGTAGGCGCTCTCGCGGTGGAGCAGGATCACCATGTCGGCATCCTGCTCGAGCGAGCCCGACTCGCGGAGGTCGGAGAGCGCCGGCTTCTTGTCGGCGCGCTGCTCGGGACCACGGTTGAGCTGGGAGATGGCGATGACCGGCACCTCGAGCTCCTTGGCCAGAAGCTTGAGCGCCCGCGAGAACTCGCTGACCTCCTGCTGGCGCGATTCGACCTTCTTGCCGCTCGTCATGAGCTGCAGGTAGTCGATGATCACCATCTTGAGACCGACGCGCTGCTTGAGGCGGCGGCACTTCGCGCGGATCTCGACGAGGGTCATGTTGGGCGAGTCGTCGATGTAGAGCGGAGCGTCGTTGATGCGGCCGCGGGTCTGCGCGATCGTCGTCCAGTCGTTGGCGTGCACGGTGCCCTTGCGCATGTGCTGCAGGGGAACGGCCGACTCGGCCGAGAGCAGACGCATCGCGATCTCGCTGCGCCCCATCTCGAGCGAGAAGATGATCGACGGCATGTCGTGCTTGATCGCGGCCGCGCGCGCGAAGTCGAGGCCGAGCGTCGACTTACCGAGGGCGGGACGGGCGGCGAGGATGATGAGCTGGCCCGGGTGCAGACCGTTCGTCAGCTCGTCGAGCTCGGTGAACCCGGTCGGGACGCCGACCATCTGGCCGTCGCGTCCGCGGGCCGCCTCGATCTCGTCGATCGCGGTGGTGACCGCTTCGGTGAGCGGGACGAAGTCCTCGCTCTCGACTCCCCCGGTGACCGCGTAGATCTCGGCCTGAGCGTTGTTGACGAGGTCGACGACCTCGCCCTCGCTCGCGTAGCCCATCTGCACGATGCGGGTGCCCGCCTCGACGAGGCGGCGCAGCACCGCCTTCTCCGCGACGATCGTCGAGTAGAACCCGGCGTTGGCCGCAGTCGGTACGAGGGCGGTCAGCGTGTGGAGGTACTCCGCTCCGCCCGCCCGCGACAACTGGCCGGTCTTGGTGAGCTCATCGGTGACGGCGATGACATCGGTCGGCTCGCCGTGCGAGTACAGCGTGAGCACGGCGTCGAAGATCGTCTCGTGCTTGGGGATGTAGAAATCGGCGCCGCGCACGGTCTCGATGACGTCGGCGACGGCATCCTTGCTGAGCAGCATGCCGCCGATGGCACTCTGCTCCGCGAGCAGGTCGTGCGGGGGAACGCGGTCGCCGCGCGAGTCGGCGGCCTGGCGTTGATCGCCCGCGAGCCCCAGATGCGCAATCGACATGCCGTACCTTCCCGATCATTGACGCTACGCCTCTGTTGTAGCCCGGTCCGCCGACACTCCGAGGCGTTCCGAGCCTGCCGGACCCCACCCGGCGAGAGGACTGCCCCACGATAAGGACCGCCTTCGCGGGATGCCAACTGACCCTGTGGATGGGCCTGTGGGCAATGTGCGAGAAACGCCGAGAGCGATGTGAGCAAGCTGTGCACTTGGCTGTGGAGAAGTGGTGAGTTTTTGCAGCTAACCAGCCTCTGACCAGCTATTTCCTGAGTTCTGCCATGTGTGTAGAAACATGTTTAGACTTCCGCTTGAGGGTTGGCCGGATTAACCCATTCCTGTGCATAAAACACTTGACAATCCGTCGTTAAACGACGAAGACGGCGAGCGCGAGCTCGCCGTCTTCGGTCGTGAACGGTGCTACTTGGCGGCGACGACCTGCAGTGCGATCGTCGCGACGAGGTCGTCGCGCAGGCGAACGGTGGCCTCGTGCTGGCCGGTGGCCTTGATCGGGCTGGTGATCTCGATCTTGCGCTTGTCGATGGTGCCGAGACCGGCGGCCGCAACGGCATCCGCGACATCCGTCGTCTTGACCGAACCGAACAGGCGACCGCCCTCGCCGGCCTTGACGGTGAGCTTCACCGTCGCGGCCTGGAGGCGGGCCTTCAGGTCCTGGGCCTCTTCGAGGGTGGCGTGCTCGCGCGCAGCGCGGGCGGCCTTGATCGACTCGATCTGCTTCTCGCCACCGCGCGTCCACGCCACGGCGAAGCCCTGGGGGATGAGGTAGTTGCGAGCGAAACCGTTCTTGACGTCGACGACGTCGCCGGGGGCACCGAGACCGGTGACCTCGTGCGTGAGGATCAGCTTTGACATTGTCGGTACTCCTTAACGGCCCGAGCCGGCGTAGGGCAGAAGCGCCATCTCACGGGCGTTCTTGACGGCCGTGGCGATGAGGCGCTGCTCCTGCACGGAGACACCGGTGATGCGACGAGCGCGGATCTTTCCCCGCTCGGAGATGAACTTGCGAAGCGTCGCGACATCCTTGTAGTCGATGACGCCCACGCGGATCGCCTTGGCCGGGGCGGCGTTCTTGCCGTCCTTGCCCTTGCGAATGGGCTTGCGGCGATCGCCGCTGCTCTTTCCTGCCATGAGTTTCTGTATTCCTTAGATCTGGGGAGCCGTTAGAACGGCGTCTCGTCGGTGTAGTTGCCGGGCGTGTTCCACACGTCGCCGCCGGAGGCAGCGGGCGCGCTGGCGGCCCACGGCTCCTCGGTCACCTGTCCGCCGCCCCGGGGAGCGGACGAACCGCCCTCACGGGATGACGCGGCACGGGTCACCTGAGCGGTGGCGTAGCGCAGGCTCGGGCCGATCTCGTCGACCTCGAGCTCGATGCTCGTGCGCTTCTCGCCTTCCTTCGTCTCGTACGAGCGCTGCTTGAGGCGGCCGGTCGCGATGACCCGGGAGCCCTTCGTCAGCGAACCGGCGACGTGCTCGGCGAACTCGCGCCACACGCTCGCGCGCAGGAAGAGGGCCTCACCGTCCTTCCAGTCGTTGCTCGCGCGGTCGAAGTTGCGCGGAGTGGAGGCGATGGTGAAGTTCGCCACCGCGAGCCCGTTCTGCGTGTAACGCAGCTCCGGGTCGCTCGTGAGGTTGCCCACGACGGTGATGACGGTCTCGCCGGCCATGGTCTACTCCGCGTCCGCAGCAGCCTCGGCAGCCGGAGCGGCCGGAGCGGGGACGGCGGCCGGAGCCGCGGCCTTGGCGGGAGCAGCCTCGGCAGCCGGAGCCGCCTTGGCGGGAGCGGCAGCCTTGCGGGCGGCCTTCTCGTCGGCGATCACCTTGGCGGCCGCGACCTGAGCGAAGCCCTGCTCGGCCCGCAGCACCTTGGTGCGCATCACTGCCTCGCTGAGCTTGAGCTGACGGTCGAGCTCGACCGAGGTCGCGCTCGTCGCGGTGTAGTTGACGACGGCGTAGATGCCCTCGGTCTTCTTGTTGATCTCGTAGGCCAGGCGACGGCGTCCCCAGATGTCCACGTTGTCGATGGTTCCCCCATCGGTGCGGATCACATTGAGGAACTTGTCCAGGCTGGGTGCCACGGTGCGCTCATCGATCTCGGGATCGAGGATGACCATGAGTTCGTACTGGTGCGTCACAAACCCACCTCCTTCGGACTAGAACGGTTGCAGACGATCTGCAACAGGAGGGTGTAGACGGTTGCCGACCTGAAGCCGGACAACCTTGTCAGTGTAGCCGGGGTCAGTCGGACTGTCGAGCCGCGGCCCAGGCACGGAGGCGCCGCTCGGCTTCCTCGGCTCCCAGCGGGCCCTCGTCGAGCCGCAGTTCGAGCAGGAACCGGTAGGCCTCGCCGACCTGCGGGCCGGGCGGCAGCTCGAGGATCGCCATGATCGCCTCGCCGTCGAGGTCGGGCCGCACGGCCGCGATGCCCTCGGCCTCCGCGATCGCCGCGATGCGTTCCTCGAGGTCGTCGTAGGCGAACGAGAGGCGGTCGGCCTTGCGGCGATTGCGCGTGGTGACGTCGGCTCGGGTGAGGATGTGCAGGCGCTCGAGCTGGTCTCCGGCATCCCGCACATAGCGTCGCACCGCGGAATCCGTCCACGCCCCCTCGCTGTACCCGAAGAAGCGCAGATGCAGTTCGATCAGGCGCGCGACCGTCGCGATGGTCTCGTTCGAGAATCGCAGGGCCTTGAGGCGCTTCGCCGCGAGCTTCGCGCCGACCACGTCGTGGTGGTGGAACGTGACGACCCCGCCGGCCTCGATGCGGCGGGTCGCGGGCTTGCCGACGTCGTGAAGCAGGGCCGCGATCCGCAGGTCGAGATCGGGTTCGTGCCCACGGGACTTCTCCAGTTCGATCGCCTGCGTCAGCACGGTGAGGCTGTGCTCGTAGACGTCCTTGTGGTGGGCGTGCTCGTCGACCTCGAGCCGCAGCGCGGGCACCTCGGGCAGCACGAGCTGCGCGATCCCCGTGTCGACGAGGGTGCGGATGCCTGGCACCGGGTCGTCGGTGCGCAGCAGCTTGGCCAGCTCATCCGCGATCCGCTCGACGCTGAC
>CALRZA010000191.1:0-4758 GCA_943372535.1 Auritidibacter sp. Marseille-P8566 | reverse complement strand
GATGTGCTCCCGATCGACATGCGCATGCGGGGGAGGGTCACGTGGTTCTGAAGCGCGCTCTTCTCGCCCCGATCGCCCACCTCTGGATCGTCAACTCCGCCTCGTCGTGGCGATCGCTGCCCCGCCCGGTCGAATCACCGTTCGCCGCGGCCTCGGGGGTCGATCCGCATCGGCTCCTGCTCATCGGATCGGGCATGGCGGTCGGATACGGCGTGCTCTCGCACGATCTCGCGTTGGCGGGGCACCTCGCCCGTGACATCTCGGCCCGCACGGGGCGTGGCGTGGATGTCGATGTGCGCGCGGCCTCGGAGCTGACGGTCCCCGCCGCGGCGGCCCAGCTCTCGACCCTCGACCTCGCTCGGTACGACGGGATCGTCCTCACGCTCGGCGGCCTCGAGATCCTCGGTCTCATGCCGCCCGCGGTGTGGCGGCAGCAGCTCGACGGGCTGCTCGATGCCGTCGCCGCCCGCGGCCCGAGCGCTCCGATCGTCTACGTCGTCGGCACCGGTACGATGCCCGACTACCTGCGGATGCCGGGGCTGATCGCCCGTGCCGTCGTGCGACACGGCCCGCTCATCGAGGCGGAGTCCCGCGCCGCCTGCGAGGGTCGGGACCGCGCGGTCTTCGTGCCGTTCGAGCCGCGGGCCGGCGACGCGGTGCGGTACGCGAACCGGGAGACCTACGAGGAGTGGGCCGCGCTCATCGCCCCGATGATCGCTCGCGACCTGAGCCTTCCCGCCACCGAGACCGAACTCACCGTGGATGACGACGCCCGCGTCGCCGAGGTCGATCGCCTGCGCATCCTGCACTCGCCCTCCGATCCCGCTCTGGATCGGCTCGTCGCGACCGCACGCCACCTGTTCGGCGTCGAAGCGGCGGCCGTCACGGTCGTGCACCGCGACACGGTGCGCCTCTGGTCGAGCGACGGCTTCGGTCCCGATCTCACCGAGGTACCCCGCGAGAACACGCTGTGCGACCTGACGATCCGTCGGGCCGGTCACACCGTCGTCGAGGATCTCGCCGCCACCGGGGGCCGCTGGTCGACGATGCCGAGCTCCGAGTGGGTGCGCTTCTATGCCGGGTACCCGATCGAGTCGCCTCGCGGATTGCGCGTGGGCACCTTCATGATCGCCAGCGCCTCGCCGCGGTCGTTCACCGCTGCTGATGGCGCGCTCCTGCGCGACTTCGCCCTGCGAGTGCAGGCGCTCCTGCGCGAGCGAACCGTCGACTAGACCGTCACGGAGGCGGTCGGGGTGCCCGTCACGCGCACCTGGATCGCGATGACGGCGAGCATGACGCCGAAGGCGATCGCGTAGACCCCGACGAGCCAGACGAAGCCGAGGATCGCGGCGCCCGGGGTCACGAGCAGCAGGATGCCGAGCACGATCCCGAAGACCACGGAGAGCACACCGGCGACGATGCCCCAGGCCTTCGCGGAGCCACTGGCGGCGCCGGCGGCCGAGTAGATGCCGGAGACGCCGTGCATCACGTTCCAGATCACGATCGTCCAGAGCAGAACGAGGGCGCCGAGAACTCCGACGAGACCGGGAAGGATCAGGGCGGCCAGACCCGCGAGAGTGGAGAGCACGCCCTGCACGAGCAGCCAACCCCACTTCGGGAAGGACCTGCGCACCCTGATCGCATGAACGATCGCGATCACCCCGTCGATGATCGCGTAGATGCCGAACACGAATGCGAGGGCGAGGATCGCGGATGCCGGAGAGAGCAGGGTGATCACGCCGAAGATGACCGCGACGATCCCGCGCACGAGCACCCACCACCAGATTCCCCGGCTGAGTTCGGAAATCGACAACGGGGAGTCCCCGACAACGGAGCTCGTTTCAGATTCGCTCATGCGCTCAATATACTCAGGGCTTGGCGATATACCGGTGGGGTATCGATCGCGGAGTTCGAAGGGGTGGGCCATGCCGAACCCCGTCGTCGTGCGCGTGGCGAAGCCCGCGATCACCCGGTGGCTCGCGTCCTCCGCCCAGTCGTGGCGTGCGTTGGCGATGCCCCCGCACCGCGACACGCAGGAGTTCCGCGGTCCCGACCCTGATCGCATCCTGCTCATCGGGTCAGGGATGGCGGTCGGCTACGGCCTGTCGTCGCACGATGCCGCTCTGGCGGGCCAGCTCGCCCGGCAGCTCGCGGCGCTGACCCACCGGGGGAGCCGGGTCGACGTGCTCACCTCCGTCGACATGACCGCGGATCACATGGTCGAGCTCCTCGATCGCCAGACGCTCGGGGGACTCGACGCCATCATCGCAACACCCCTGGGAGTGGAGAGCCTGCTCATCATCAGTCGGGCGCGGTGGCGGCGCCACTTGAGACTTCTGCTCTCCCACATCTCGGAGACCGCTCCCGTCAGCGTGCAGCTGTACCTGATCGGGATCCCTCCGGTCGCCGATCTCAGCGACCTCCCGCCGATGCTGGCCGCCCTGTCACGGCGCGCTCAGCATCGTCTCAACATCGATCTCGAGAGGTTCTGCGCGGCTCATCCTCAGGCCACGTTCGTTCCCCTCGGGGCGGTCCCGCGAGCCGATGCCAGCACGACCGAGGCACTGTACGCCGGATTGGCCGGGGTGATCGCCCCGATCGTCGCAGACGGCCTCAACCGCGAGTACCCCGCTCGCTGACCCTCAGCAGGCCGGGCATCGGGCGGAGCGCCCCATGGCGGGTGAGAGGATGGACATCATGATCCACGCCCCCGGCGCCCGGCGCTTCTGATGGCCGAGTGCATCCACGGTTTCGACGAGGGACTCTGCGACAGCTGCTTTCCGAAAGCGGCACCCGTGCGTCCGGTCGCCTCGCGCGTGTCGAGCCGCTCGACGGCACCGGCCGCGCGGCGCGAGCCCCGGGCATCCGCGACCCCTCGCGTGAGGACACCGGCCCCGGCCCTGCTCGATCAGCGGGTCTACCACGTGACGCACGTCTCGAATCTCGCGTCGATCCTGGCCGACGGCGCCCTGATGGCTCCGGCGCTCGCCTCGCCGACCGTCGACGTGAGTTCGGCGTTGACACGCGAGCTTCGCGAGACCGCGGAGGTGACCGGTGGGGGATTCGTCTCCGAGTACGTGCCGTTCTTCCTCGCCCCCGACGCTGACGGCTGGGTCGAGCTGCGCGAGGGCGCGGAGCAACCGCGGTGGTCGGCCGCCGCGCGGGCCACCGTGCCGACGGACTTCATCCTTCTCGTCTCCACCGTGCGTGCGCTCGGCGAGGTCAGTCTCGCCGATGGGGACGCCGCCGGCACCTACACGCGCTTCGCCAGCGGGGACGCGGTGCTGGGGATGCTCGATCGCCTGCACGGGTCGACGACCCTCGCCGGCGCCGAGGCTCTGGTGCGCGAGTCCGTTCCGCTGGATGCTGTTCAGCTGGTCGGAGTGGCGAGCGATCCGGTGCGCGATCGTGTGCGTGGATTGCTGCAGGAGGCGGGACGCTCCACCAAGGTGGTCGTCTATCCGCCGTGGTTCGTCGGCGACCTCGGCTAGACGGGCGCGACCGCACCTCGACTAGGCCGTCAGCGGCCCCATCATGCGCCAGACGGTCGGCGTGAGCTGGGGATGCTCGAGCGCGATCTGGCGCAGCACACGGTAGTCGCGCACGCGGCTGGGCTGGTGGCCGTCGTTGGCACGGATCGCATCGGCTCGAAGCAGCCAGACGACCAGCTCGTCGACGGTCGGCAGTTCCTCCATGAACGCCCACGGGTCCTCCCCGGCGAGCAGCCTCTCGTGCACGACCGTGTCGCGCTCCTGCGCGGCCTCCGCGCGCAGCACCTCGAGGCTCGCTCGGCCGCGAGGCAGGTGATCGGTCGGAGTCACCCTTCGACCCTATGACGAGATTCGGCGAGGGTCACCCCGCCGCAGCGTCGCCTCGCTCCTCATCGGTGAACCCCTTCTTCGTGCCGCCGCGCACGTCCTTCAGATAGCGGCTCGTCGACAGGCTGAGCTTGTCGATCGCTCCCGCAGCCGGCGTGTAGGTCATCGCGCTCTCGGTGTCGAAACCCAACTGACGCGCGGTGAGCACCGCATCCTGATTGGCGCCCAGGTAGACGAAGTCCCACGAGTAGACCTCGATCTGGGTGCGCACGAGCTGACGCACCGACTCGGCGGTCCACTCCTGACTGGCGTTCTCGTGTCCGTCGGTCACGACCACGACCTGCACGGTCGACGGGCGGGCGTGCTCCGGCAGGGCGGCGAGCGTCGCGCCGAAGTCGGTCACGGCCATGCCGAGCGCGTCGTGAAGCGCCGTGGATCCCCGCGGCGTGAGCTCGATGTCGACGGCAGCGGGGCTGGCCAGGCTGTGGGTGCGGGTGATCTCGTGGTCGAAGAGCACGACATCCACGGTCAGCATGCCCGGCTCGGCAGCCTGATCCTCGAGAAGGGCGGTCAGCGCGCCGACCATCTCGTCGCGGATGGTCTGCATCGAGCCGCTGCGGTCGATGATCAGCAGCAGGGCGGTGTAGTTCGGATCGGTCATGTCGGGTCCTCCGGCTCAGGAATCCGCCCTCGGGTGGGGCAGTAGAGCAGCGTGACGGAGGCCTCGGACATCGCGATTCGGGTGCCTCGGTGTCGGTGGGTCATGCCATCCCTCCTGTCGACCATCGGCCGCTGCGCTCTCCACAGAAGCGGTCAGGCCCGATCCCGGGCGCTCCGCGACGCGCACACTCGGGGCATGACCGACACTCTTGCCTTCGACGACGTGAGCGCGATCGCGCTCCCCACCGACGCCGACGTGCTCGCCCGCGTCACCACCCTC
>CALRZA010000190.1:0-4798 GCA_943372535.1 Auritidibacter sp. Marseille-P8566 | reverse complement strand
GCTCAGCTCGCCGGCGGCGAGAAGGGGCGCCCGGTCTACGACCTCGACGACCTGGCTCGGCGCGCCGAGGGGCACTGGGTGATCATGACGGGGTGCCGCAAGGGGGCGGTTCGACAGGCCCTGCGCGCCACCAGCGCGGCCGCCGAACTCGACCGGCTCGTCACCCTGTTCGGCGCCGAGAACGTCGTCGTCGAGCTGTTCGATCACGGCAACCCCCTCGACAGCGCCGACAACGACGCGCTTCACGCCCTCGCCCTCGAGCGCGGCCTGCGGGTCGTCGCGACCGGCAACGTGCACTACGCGACGCCCGCGCAGCATCCGCTCCACACCGCGGTGAGCGCCGTGCGTGCGCGTCGCAGCCTCGATGAGATGGATGGCTGGCTGCCGTCATCCGGGGCCGCCCACCTGCGCAGCGGGGCCGAGATGGCCGCGCGCTTCGGCCGCTACCCGGGCGCGATCGAGAACACCGTCGTGATCGCCGACGAGCTCGCGTTCGAACTGCGGCAGGCCAAGCCCGAGCTTCCTGACACCGACGTGCCGCCCGGGTTCACCCCGATGAGCTACCTGCGCAAGCTCACCTGGAGCGGGGCGGCCGAGCGGCGCATCCCGCTGACCCCGGCCAACAAGAAGCGCATCAGCGGCGAGCTCGCGGCGATCGAGCGCAAGCACTTCGCCGGCTACTTCCTCATCGTGTGGGACATCGTGCGCGAGGCCCGGGAGCGCGGCATCCTCTGCCAGGGCCGCGGGTCGGCCGCCAGCAGCGTCGTGTGCTACCTCCTCGGCATCACCGCGGTCGACCCGATCCGCTACAACCTGCCGTTCGAGAGGTTCATCTCGACGATGCGCGAGGAGGAGCCCGACATCGACGTCGACTTCGACTCGGAGCGGCGCGAGGAGATCATCCAGTACGTCTTTGGCAAGTACGGGCGCGAGAACGCCGCGCAGGTGGCCAACGTCATTCAGTACCGGCCGAAGGCGGCGGTGCGCGACATGGCGAAGGCGCTCGGTCACAGCCCCGGCCAGCAGGACGCGTGGTCGCGTCAGGTGGAGCGCTGGGGCGCGACGGTCTCGAGCGCCGAGCACGACATCCCCGAACCGGTCGTCGCGCTGGCCAAGGAGGTCATGAAGTTCCCGCGGCACCTGGGCATCCACTCGGGCGGCATGGTGCTGACCAAGCGGCCCGTCGGCGAGGTCGTGCCGATCGAGCACGCGCGCAAGGAGAAGCGCACCGTCGTGCAGTGGGACAAAGACGACTGCGCGTGGATGGGCTTGGTCAAGTTCGACCTGCTGGGCCTGGGCATGCTCGCCGCGATCCAGTACTGCTTCGACCTCGTGAGCGAGAGCCTCGGCGAGCAGTGGACCCTCGCGAGCCTGCCCAAGGAGGAGGCCGGCGTCTACGACCAGCTCTGCCGGGCGGATGCCATCGGCGTCTTCCAGGTCGAGTCCCGCGCGCAGATGGGGCTGCTCCCCCGCCTGCAGCCGCGCGAGTTCTACCACCTCGTCGTCGAGATCGCCCTCGTGCGGCCCGGACCGATCCAGGGCGGGGCCGTGCACCCCTACGTGCGCCGCAAGATGGGTACCGAGCCGATCACCTACCTGCACCCCAAGCTCGTCGAGCCGCTCGAACGCACCCTCGGCATCCCGATCTTCCAGGAACAGCTCATGCAGATCGCCGTGGCGGTCGGCGGCTGCACCCCCGACGACGCCGACCTGCTGCGCCGCGCGATGGGCTCCAAGCGCGGGGTCGAGCGCATCGAGACCCTGCGCGCCAAGCTCTACGAGGGCATGGCGGGCAACGGCATCGTGGGCGTGGATGCCGACAACATCTACGCGCGCATCCAGGCCTTCGCGGGCTTCGGGTTCGCCGAGAGCCACGCGCTGAGCTTCGGGCTGCTCGTCTACGCGAGCGCGTGGCTGCGGCTGCACTACCCCGGCGCCTTCCTCGCGGCGTTGCTGCGCGCCCAGCCGATGGGCTTCTACTCGCCGCAGTCGCTCGTCGCCGACGCCCGACGGCACGGCGTTCAGGTGCTGCGGCCCGACATCCTGCGCTCGGGCGTGCACGCGACGCTCGAGCCGCTCGGTGATCACGCTGGGCGAGATCCGGTCTCGACGAGCTCGACCCGCCTTCCCACCGGGATGCCCGAGTGCCGGCACCACGAACAGCCTCCGGTCGGCCCCTTCGACCGCTCCGCCCCCGACCGCACCGCCGAGCACCGGCGCGACGGCGCCCTCGCCGTGCGCCTCGGACTCGACGAGGTCGCGAACATCGGCACGGCCGTCGCCGAGCGTATTGTCGCCGAACGCGACCGTGGGGGTGCCTATCGCGACATGCACGACCTCGTGCGGCGCACCGGTCTCGTCACCGCCCAGCTCGAAGCCCTCGCGGCGGCGGGCGCGTTCGACGTCTTCGGGCTGAGCCGCCGCGAGGCGATGTGGAACGCCGGCAATGCCGCTCAGAACCGCCCCGAGTTCCTCGAGGGCACGATCGTCGCGGTGCAACCGCCGCTGTTCTCGATGCCCACCCCCGTCGAAGAGCTGATGTCCGACCTGTGGGCGACGGGCATGTCGACCGACAGCCACCCCGTGGCGCATCTGCGCGACGATCTGCGGGAGGCGGGCATCCTGAGCGCGGGTGATCTCGTCACCGCGGAGTCGGGGCGACGGGTGCGCATCGGCGGGGTCGTCACCCACCGTCAGCGCCCGGCGACCGCGAGCGGCATCACGTTCCTCAATCTCGAAGACGAGACCGGGCTCACCAACGTCATCTGCAGTGTGGGGGTCTGGGGGCGCTACCGCCGCGTCGTACGCGAGGCCCCCGCGCTGATCGTGCGCGGCATTCTGGAGCGCTCCCCCGAGGGCGTCACCAACATCATCGCCGACGCGTTCGAGCCCCTCATGATGGCTCCGCGCACCCGTTCGCGAGATTTCCGCTAGAAAACAGACAGATGACGTTTGTTTACCGGTTTGCAAATAGATAGCGGTGAGCGACGACTCCTGCTATACCCTTGGCACATCGTGCGAATCCTTCGGGATCCGGACGTGGCCTCGACTAGCGGGGCCGATTAACGCTCCTGGAGGAGTTTTCATGGCACTAGGTACCGTCAAGTGGTTCAACGCGGAAAAGGGCTTTGGCTTCATCGCCCCCGAGGATGGAAGTCCCGACGTGTTCGCCCACTACTCGGCCATCGCGACGAGCGGCTACAAGTCGCTCGACGAGAACCAGAAGGTTGAGTTCGACATCACGCAGGGACCCAAGGGTCCCCAGGCGGAGAACATCCGCCCCCTCTGATCTTGTAAATCAGTAAGAGAACGCCCCCGGTCCATACCGGGGGCGTTTTTTATGCCTCGGTCGGGCGCCCGGCGCGGATTCGGGTGACGACCCACCAGCCCAGCACGACGACGACGAGTCCGATGACGATGATCTGGAAGGCGTCCGCATACGGCTCGATCAGGGTCCAGTTCTCGCCGAGGAAGAACCCCGCGAGCACGAAGATCGTGTTCCAGATCGCACTGCCGGCGAAGGTCAGGCCAGCGAACACCCCGATGTGCAGTTTCGTGACCCCCGCGGGGATGGAGATCAGACTGCGGAACACGGGAAGCATCCGCCCGAAGAACACCGCCTTGGCGCCGTGCTTGCTGAACCACGCCTCCGTGCGATCGATGTCGCGCACCTCGAGCAGCGGCACGCGACGGGCGAACGCCCGCAGACGATCGGCACCGAGAAGGCGTCCCAGGCTGTACAGGATGATCGCCCCCGTCAGCGAACCGACGGTCGTCCACACGAGGACCTCGATGAGATTCAGGTCGCCTCGGCTGGCCGCGAGGCCCGCCAACGGCAGGATGATCTCGCTCGGGATGGGGGGAAACAGATTCTCCAAGGCGACGGCGAGACCCGCCCCGGGAGCCCCGAGCGCCTCCATGAGGTCCACGGCCCACCCGGCGATCCCGGTCAGTTCCTCAGCCACGAACACACCCTAGGGGCCTGAATTGCAAAGAACCCTGAGATCAGCGCCGCATCCCTCAGCGCCGCATCCCCTTGCGCAGGTGGTCGATGCGCGCCTGCAGCTGCACCACCGTCGCCTGCGCCACGGGCGGTCCGCCGCACACGCGTCGCAGCTCCGCGTGGATCAGGCCATGAGGCTCCCCGCTGAGCTTGGACCGCATGCCCACGAGGGAGTTCAGCAGCGTGCGCTGCTCGCGCAGGGTGCGATAGAGCGGGGGCGGCTGCTCCTCGGGCGGTCGTCCCGCCGCCCGACGCGCCTGACGCGAGTGACGCTGGCGCAGCAGCTCGTGAACCTGCTCGGGCTCGAGAATGCCCGGCAACCCGATGAAGTCGAGTTCCTCGTCGCTGCCCGGCAGAGCGAACTGGCCGAACTCGCTGCCGTCGAAGAGCACCTTGTCGAAGTTGGCGTCGGACTCGATCGCCTCCCACGTGAACTCGTCCATGAGCCCATCGGATGTGGCCTGCTCACGGTTCTCGCGCTCGAGCAGGTCGTCCTCGAGCAGCATCGTGCCGTCCTGCTCGCGATCGAGGGCGTGGTCGCGCTCGAGCTCGAGCTGGGTCGCGAGCGAGATCAGGCTGGGCACACTCGGCAGGAAGATGGAGGCCGTCTCCCCTCGCCGCCGAGCCCGCACGAAGCGCCCGACCGCCTGAGCGAAATAGAGCGGGGTCGACGCACTGGTCGCGTAGACACCCACCGCCAGGCGCGGCACGTCGACGCCCTCCGACACCATGCGCACCGCGACCATCCAGCGCGAGTCCCCCGAGGCGAACGCCTCGATGCGACTCGATGACTCC
>CALRZA010000189.1:0-4801 GCA_943372535.1 Auritidibacter sp. Marseille-P8566 | reverse complement strand
CTTACCGCTGATCCTCGGGGCGCTCGCCGTGACCGGCGAGTTCCGGTACCAGACCCTCACGCCGACCTTCCTCGCGCAGCCGCGCCGCGGGGTGGTGCTCACCGCCAAGCTCGTCGTGCTCGCCGTGGCCGGGGCGTTCCTCGGGGTGGTCGGTCTGGTCGCATCGATCGGGCTCGGCGCGCCCATCCTCGCACTCACGGGCGTCGATCCCGCGCTGGATGCGGGGGAGACCTGGACTCTCGCCGGCCGCGTCGTCCTCGCAATGGCCCTGTGGGCTGTCATCGGGGTCGGAGTCGGCGCCCTCATCCCGAGCCAGATCGGGTCGATCATCGTCGTGCTCGCCTTCACCCAGTTCTTCGAGCCGATCCTGCGGTTCGGTGCTTCGATCTGGGAGTGGACCGCGCAGATCGGCCAGTTCCTCCCCGGTGCTGCGAGTGACGCCCTCGTCGGCGTGAGCATCTTCACCTCGCTCGGCACCGCCGGGGCCGAGACGGTCTCGCTCGAGTGGTGGCAGGGGGGCCTCGTGCTGTTGGGCCTCGCGGTCGTGCTCGCGGGCGCCGGATTCCTCACCTCGTGGCGCCGGGATGTGACCTAGGATCAAGGCCATGCACGGGATGCAGCGCTGATGCTCGAGGAGGAGTACCAACCTCGTCGGCAGCTCCCTGCGCACCTGCGTCCTGTTCCCACCCCCGAGACGCCGTTCGAGTACTCCTATCGCGACGTGGTCGCCGAGGACCTGCCCGACATCCTCGAGATCTACAACCACTACGTGCTCAACTCGGTCGTGACCCTCGACGAGAAGCCGATGTCGCTCGCAGCCCTGCGTCGCAAGTTCGCGAAGACGCAGGAGAAGAAGATGCCGTTCATCGTGGCGGTCAATCCCGCGGGGCAGATCCTCGGCTTCGCCTACGTCTACCCCTGGCGCGAGAAGGCGGCCTACCGCTTCACGGTCGAGAACGCGATCTACCTCGGGCCCGCCGCCACGGGCAAGGGGCTCGGCAAGGCCCTGCTCGGCGAGCTGATCGAGCGGGCGCGCGCGGCGGGGCTCAAGGAGATGATCGCGGTCATCGCCGACAAGGGGGCCGAGGCCTCGATCGCGATGCACGAGAAGTTCGGCTTCAAGGAGGTCGGACACATGGGCAAGGTCGGCTTCAAGTTCGACCGCTGGCTCGGCAGCGTGCTCATGCAGAAATCGCTCAAGAAGTAGGGGCGCTCGTCAGCCCTTCGGCGCCTCTTGCGAGCCGCCCGCCTCGAGCAGCACGACCCCGGCCGCGACGAGCGCGATACCCAGCACCTGCTGCCACGTGAGAGTCTCACCGAACGCGAGCCAGCTGATGATCGCGACGAGCACGACACCGACGCCCGCCCAGATCGCATAGGCGGTGCCGAGCGGCACCCCGCGGCTGAGCGTGAGCGACAGCATCCAGAACGCGAAGACGTAGCCGACGCCGACGATGCCGTAGGCCCACCACACGGCGCGCTCGCCCGAGGTGAACTTGAGGAACGTCGTGGCGATGACCTCGCCGACGATCGCGAGGGCGAGGAACAGGTATCCCATGGGTGCACTCCTTGTCCCTTCCACCGTACGGGGTCGGTCGACCGGATGCTCGGGCAGAGTTGACTCATGTCCGACACCAACCGCCCCACCCAGCTGCGCCTCGTGCTCGAGGTTGACGACCTCGACGCCGCCCTCGCCTTCTACCGCGACGTGCTCGGCCTGCCTGAGCAGGCGGCGTTCTCGGGGGAGGGCGGGGCTCGCGTCGCGATCCTCGCCGTGCCCTCGGCCACGCTCGAGCTGGCCAACCCCGCGCAGGTGCGCATGATCGACGAGGTCGAGGTCGGGCATCCCGCCTCGCACACCTACCCGCTCACGGTGCGGGTGGCCTTCGAAGTGGCGGATGCCGCGGCCGCCGCCACCGCGCTCGAACAGGGTGGCGCCACCCTCGTCGCCCCACCCACGGTCACGCCGTGGCGCTCGCTCAACGCGCGCCTCGAGGCCCCCGGCGGACTGCAGATCACGGCCTACCAGGAGCTCGAGTCACTCGACGAGCGCGCGGAGCGCCCGGGCTTCGGCGTCGACTGACACACGGCCACTGACACACGCCCGCGGGCCCCGACCGTGGTGGTCGGGGCCCGCGGTGTGACAAGCGATCAGATGTTGCGCGGCGTCGCCCGCTGCAGGATGAGGTACCCCGCGATGCCGGCGACGGCCGCGATGGCGAGCGAGGCCGTGTAGCTGCCGACGAAGCCGGCCGCCGCGAAGAACGAGCCGATGCTCGCCCACGCGTCGGTGAGCACGATCAGGGCGCCCGCCCCGATGAGCAGGAAGCCGAACACGATGAAGAAGATCGTCATGCCCGTCGCCTTCCACCGCACATAGACGCTCGCGAGAGCCGCGCCGATGAAGAAGAAGAACATGAAGACGCAGAAGAACACCCAGACGCGTTCGACGAACGAGCCGTCGCCGAAGTAGACGGGAGTGAACATGCGGCCGCCGAGGCCCCATCCGTTGGTGACGATTTCGATCTCGGCGAGCACGGCCAGCGCGATCGCATACGCCGCCGAGAGCATCGTGAACGTCAGGGCGCTACCGATGAAGAAGTCCCGGCGAGTCACGCCATAGCCCAGAGCGAACGGGAACGTCGAGTTCATCGTCTGCACCGCCACGATGAGCATGTAGACGAAGAAGAAGCTGCTCGCTCCGCTGTAGCCCATGCCCTCGGTGATCTCTGGGTGCGCCGAGGCCGGGGTGGCCGAGAAGATCAACAGCCACACCGTGTAGTTGCCGATGAAGATCACGCCGAGGATGATCCACGGCCAGACGATCGGGTTCCACGGGTTGGCGAGGTTGAGGCGAACGACGTTGATGAGACGTCGCCCGACCGGCGGCGCGGCCTGCGGCAGCGTCTGGGATGCGGTGAGGGTGGTCATGCGCGAACCTCCAGTTCGGCGTCGGTCAGGTCGGTCATGCGGATGATGAGCTGCTGCAGCGAGACGGCCGTCAACTCGAGCCCGGCGGAGGCCGCCTCCGTCTTGCCGGCAGAATCCAGGCCGAGGATCGTCGCGGTGGCGAGCCCGCCGATCGCATCCCGGTGCATCACCTCGCGGGTCGCGGTGAAGGCATCCACCGCCGAGCGGGGGCCGACCACGGTGGTGGCGGCACCGCGCAGGTCGTCGGCGCTGCGGTCGATGATGAGGCGGCCCTGGTCGATCACGAGCACGTGCTCGAGCAGGTTGGCAACCTCGTCGATGAGATGGGTCGAGAGGATGACCGTGCGCGGGTGCTCGGCGTAGTCCTCGAGAAGGCGGTCGTAGAAGATGTGGCGGGCCACCGCATCCAGCCCCAGGTAGGGCTCGTCGAAGAAGGTCAGGGGAGCGCGCGAGGCGAGCCCCACGATCACGCCGATCGACGAGAGCTGTCCGCGTGAGAGCTTCTTGATGCGGCGGTTGACCGGCACTCGGAAGTCGTCGATCAGGCGCTCGGCGAAGTCGGCGTCCCAGTGCTCGAAGAACCACGGCGCGCTGCGGAACACGTGCTTGGGCTTGAACTCCTCGGGGTAGCGCTGGCTCTCCTTGATGAAGGAGACGTGCTGCAGCACGCTCGCGTTCTCGACGGGGCTCTGGCCGAACACGCGGATGTCGCCCGAGGTGGCGAACTCCTGGCCGGTCAGCAACTGCATCAGCGTCGTCTTGCCGGCGCCGTTGCGGCCGAGCAGGCCGTAGATGCCGTTCTCCTGAACGCTGAAGCTCACATTGTCGACGGCGCGGGTGTCGCGGTAGTGCTTGCTGAGGTTCTCGACCTCGATCACGGTGGTCATGCGTGGTTCTCCTGACGGATCATGGTGGTCAATTGGGTGGCGGTGATGCCGAGCTTCGCGGCCTCGGCGAGCAGCGGGCGCAGGTATTCGCTCGCGAACTGCTCGCGGTGCCGGCCGAGCAGGCGCTCGCGCGCCCCGGCGGCGACGAACATGCCGATGCCGCGCTTCTTGTAGAGGATCCCCGCGTCGACGAGCAGCGTCACGCCCTTGAGGGCGGTCGCCGGGTTGATGCGGTGGAACGCCGCGAACTCGTTGATCGACGGGATCTGCCCCTCCTCCGGAAGGGACCCGCTGATGATGTCGTTCTCCAGACGCTCGGCGAGTTGCACGAAGATCGGTCGACTCTCGTCGTCCATCCGGCTCCGTTCGGTTCTGTGGTTAGTGGGTTAGTTGCTTGTGTAACTAACCAAGCAGGCCGAGACGTGGATGTCAAGTCCTAGGCTCGATCCCGTGACCGAGTTGCATCACCTGACCGCTCTCGAGCAGCTGCACGCCCTCCGGGCCGGCGAGCTCGACCCGGTCGAACTGACGGAGCACTATCTCGCGCGCATCGAGCGGTTGAATCCCGAGCTGGGCGCGTTCGTCACCGTGACAGCCGACCGGGCCCTCGAGCGCGCGCGGTCGCTCGGGTCGGTGTCGAAGGTCGCCGCTCTGTGGGGGCTGCCCTTCGCCGACAAGGACCTTGTGCATCGAGCCGGCGTGCCGACCTCGTTCGGTTCGGTGGTGTTCGCCGGCATCGAGGCGACTGAGTCCGACCCGCTGGCGGTGCTCTTCGACGACGCGGGCGCGGTGAGCCTCGGCAAGACGACGACTCCCGAGTTCGGCATGCCCGCCTATACGGAGCCGGTCATCGGTCCCGTGGCTCGCTCACCGTGGAACGCAGCACTCAGCGCCGGCGGCTCGAGCGGGGGAGCGGCGGTCGCGGTGAGCGCGGGCCTGCTGCCGGTCGCACCCGGGTCGGACGGCGGCGGCTCGATCCGCAT
>CALRZA010000188.1:0-4825 GCA_943372535.1 Auritidibacter sp. Marseille-P8566 | reverse complement strand
GGCGAAGGCCGACTCGAGCACGCGGGCCTCCCACATGCTCCCCCACCATTCGCGGTCGACGGCGTCGGAGAAGTTCCAGACGGATGCCGTGGTCGTCACCTCGGTGAACCCCGCCTGCCGCGCCCACGCCTTCAGTCGCCGCCCCGCGTCGGGCTCGCCCCCGTTGCTGCGGTGCACGCGCTCGTAGAGGTCGAGCCAGCGCGCGAGCCCGGGATGCAGGGGGAACCAGATCACGCCCGCGTAGTCGACGTCGCGGGCAGCCACGAGCCCGCCGGACCTCACGACCCGCCGGAGTTCGCGGAGGGCCGCGACGGGATCCGCGAGGTGCTGGAGGGTCTGGTGCGTGTGCGCGAGATCGAAACTCCCGTCGTCGAACGGGAGCGCGTAGGCGTCACCGACGAGGAACTCGAGATTGGGTCGGTCGAACGACGCGGCGGCCTTCGCGATGACCTCGGCCGCGGCATCCACCCCCACCACCGTGGCGGGCGCGAGTCGATCGGCGAATTCGACCGTGATCGTGCCGGGGCCGCACCCGACGTCGAGGAGGGAGAGTCCCGCGGTGAGGTGCGGCTCGAGATAGGCCGCCGAGTTGGCGATCGTGCGCCACGTGTGGCTCTTGAGCACGCTCTCGTGGTGGCCGTGGGTGTAGCGCTCTCCGGGAGTGGTCATGCCCAAAAGAATAGGGTGGAGCCATGACCAACCCCTTCTTCGAGCCCAGCACACTGCCGTACGGAATGCCCCCGTTCGCCGAGATCCGCGACGAGCACTACCGGCCGGCGTTCGAGAAGGGCATGACGGATCACCTCGCCGAGATCGCCGCCATCACCGGGCGCTCCGACCTGCCTACGTTCGAGAACACGATGATCCCGCTCGAGACCAGCGGGCAGCTGCTCGAGCGCGTCGCGGTGGTCTTCTTCAACAAGAGCTCGGCCGACAGCACCGACTTCACCAACGAGCTCGAGGAGGAGATCGCCCCCCTGCTCGCCGCCCACAGCGACGCCATCAAGCTCGACGCCCAGCTCTACTGGCGCATCAGCACCCTGCACGACTCGCTCGACGAGCTGGGTCTCGACGCCGAGAGCCGCTATCTGGTCGAGAGGTACTACATCGAGTTCACCGTCGCGGGAGCGGGGCTTGACGAGAGCGAGAAGCAGAAGCTGCGCGACCTCAACCAGCGGCTCTCGACCCTGACGACGCGGTTCGAGAAGAACCTGCTCGCCGACACCAACGACCTCGCCCTCGTCATCGACGACGTCGCCGAGCTCGACGGTCTCGAACCGGGCGAGATCTCCGCGGCCGCCGAAGCCGCCAAGGAGCGCGGGCTCGAGGGCCAGTACCTCATCACGCTCGTGCTGCCGACCGGGCATCCGTTCCTCTCCTCGCTGACGAATCGCGATGTTCGAGCGCGCCTGCTCGCCGCCTCCCGCGCCCGGGGAGGCCGCGGAGGCGACTGGGACAACTCCGAGATCGTGCTCGAGATCACGCGGCTGCGCGCCGAGCGGGCTCAGCTGCTCGGGTTCGAGTCGCACGCGGCCTGGGTGATCGCCGACGAGACCGCGAAGAACCCCGGCAACGTGGCCGCGATGCTGAATCGCTTGGCGGTGCCGGCCGCGAAGAACGCCCGTGAGGAGCAGGCTGATCTCGAGGCCCAGGCCGGGCACCCCATCGAGGCCCACGACTGGGCCTATTTCTCCGAGAAGGTGCGTCAGGCGAAGTACGACGTCGACGAGGTCGCGATGCGGCCCTACTTCGAGGCCGAGCGGGTGCTGCAGAACGGGGTGTTCTTCGCTGCGACCCAGCTCTATGGCATCACGTTCACCGAGCGGCCCGACGTCGTCGCGTACCACCCCGACGTGCGCGTGTTCGAGGTGCGCAACGACGACGGCTCCCCGGTCGGCCTGTACACGCTCGACCTCTACACCCGCGATTCCAAGCGCGGGGGCGCGTGGATGAACTCGCTCATCTCCCAGTCGGCTCTGCTCGATCACCCCGTGGTCGTGACCAACAATCTCAACGTGCCCAAGCCCGCCGCGGGCGAGCCGACGCTGCTCACCTACGACGCGGTCAACACGTTCTTCCACGAGTTCGGCCACGCCCTGCACGGCCTGTTCGCCCGGGTGACCTACCCGAAGTTCGCGGGCACGAACACCTACCGCGACTTCGTCGAGTTCCCCAGCCAGGTCAACGAGATGTGGATGCTGTGGCCCGAGGTTCTAGCCAACTACGCGATCCACCACCAGACCGGTGAGCCGATGCCGCAGGAGTTCGTGGACAAGATCCAGGCGTCGAGCGCGTTCAACGAGGGCTTCGCGACGAGCGAGTACCTCGCGGCGGCGCTGCTCGACCAGGCCTGGCACGCGCTGCCGGCCGGCACGGTCGTCGACGACGTCGCCGCGTTCGAGGCGTCCGCGCTCGCCTCCGCCGGGCTCGACAACCCCGCGGTGCCGACGCGGTACTCGAGCACCTACTTCGCGCACACCTTCGCCGGCGGCTACGACGCCGGGTACTACTCCTACATCTGGAGCGAAGTTCTCGACGCCGACACCGTCGAGTGGTTCAAGGAGAACGGCGGTTTGACGCGTGCGAACGGCGACCGCTTCCGTCAGCGGCTGCTCGGCGTGGGTGGCTCGAAGGATCCGCTGGAGGCGTTCCGCGACTTCCGGGGCCGGGATGCCGAGATCCAGCCGTTGCTCGATCGGCGCGGGCTGAACTAGCGGGCGGCGCCGCCCGCGGGCTCGTCGGTCTCCGGCAGGGCCGTCACGACGAGCTCGACGAACTCGTCGGGGGTGAGCCCGCGCGCCGCGGCCAGACGCACGACCTTGCCCGCGGCATCCGGGCCCAAACGCACTCCCAGGCCGTGCGCCGAGCCGCGCGTGACCCGGTTGATCACCGGGAGCACGATCGTGCCGAGCGCGTCGAGGATCGCGACGACCCCGAGCACACGGAAGTACAGCTCGCCGTTCTCGCCGGGGATCTCGCCCTCGGTGACGATCGGCAGGATGATGAGCAGTGCCAGCAGGCCGATCAGTCCGACGGTGATGAACAGCGCCGTGCGCAGCACCGGGCTGCGGCGCTCGGCGAGCAGCAGGAGCAGGTTGGCGTGGGCGAGGCTCACGGCGATGACGGATGCCGTGGCGAACGCCTTGAGCACGTCATCCCAGGTCTCGTTCCAGTTCTCCCAGCTGCCCCAGATCAGCACCACCCCGAGGATCAGGGCGATGCCCGACGCCCCGATGCCGACCCATCCGACGATCCGCAGCGCGCGACCCACGACGGCGAGGTGGCACAGCGCCGTGATGCTGAAGGCGGCGACGAGCAGCGTCGTGAGCACGACCTTGCCCTGCAGCTCGCCGAAGGTCGCCGTCAGAAGCGTGACGATGCCGACGAGGGCGGTGAGCGAGAGTGAGACGATGATCGCGACGACGGCGATGCGCCTCAGCCCGCGCAGCGCGGACGAGGAAACGGCGGAGGAGGTCGGTGCGGCGGGAGTCGGCTCGGACATGCCGTCAGCCTACGCCGCGGGCTCCGATCGACGCCTCCACGACAGCCACGCCATGACGAGCCCGCCCGCGAGCAGACCCCAGAACGCCGACCCGATGCCGGCGACGACGATGCCCGAGGCCACGACGAGAAACGTCACGATCGCCGAGATGCGATGGCGCGGGTCGTCGAGCGCGGCCACGATGCTGGTGATCAGCGTGCCGAGCACGGCGAGACCCGCGACCGCCGTGATGAGGATCGTCGGCGCGGCCGTCACGAGGGCGCCGGCGAGAGCCGCGGCCAACCCCAGCGGAAGGTAGGCCAACCCGTTCGTGAGGGTCGCGACCCAGCGCTTGGCCGGGTCGGGATGCGCGTCGGGGCCCGCCATCATCGCCGCGGTGATCGCCCCGAGGTTGATCGCGTGCGCTCCGAACACCGATCCGGCTACCGACCCCACCCCCGTGCTCACGAGCGCGAAGCGGTGGTGCGTGGCGTAGCCGTAGGTCGTGAGCACGGCGAACCCGGGCACGTTCTGGCCTGCCATCGTCACGATGAAGAGCGGAATGCCCAGCGACAGGATCGTGAACAGGTCGAAGGTCGGCGCGACGAACTCGAGTCGCGGGATGACCGCGTCGGCGCGCACCCAGTCGGTGCCCGCGACGACGATCACGGCGATCACGGCCGTGAGCATCGCGGCCGGAACGGCCCACCGAGGGGCGAGACGGAACAGGATCAGCCAGACGAGCACCACCGGGGCGGCCAGGAGCGGGATCGTCGCGACCGCTTCGACGGGCTTGAGGCAGATCGGCAGCAGCACACCGGCGAGCATCGCCGTCGCGAGCGGGCGTGGGATCGCGACGATCGCTCGTCCGAGGCCCTTCCAGAGGCCGGAGAGCACGATCAGCGCAGCGGAGACGAGGAACGCGCCGACCGCATCCGAGAACCGGATGGCACCGGCCGCCGACCCCAGCAGCACGGCCGCGCCGGGCGTCGACCATGCGATCGCGAGCGGAACCCGCAGCACGAGCGAGGCGACCGTGCTGGTGATCGCGATCGCCAGGCACAGGGCGAAGAGGCCTGAGCTCGCCTGCTGGGGAGTGGCCCCGACGGCCGCGAGGCCGGCCAACACGATGACGAACGAGGTGGCGAAGCCGCTGATCGCCGCGATCAGGCCAGCGAGGATGGGGTGTGCGAGCGAACCCGACGGGCCGCTGACGACGGGCTGGCTCAGGCGGACTTCTCCGCGCGCGGGGCCTTGCGGGGCACGATCGTCGGCGCGGCGTTGTCGAGCACGGCGGCCTTGGTCACGACGACGCGGGCGACCTGGTCGTCGGAGGGCACGTCG
>CALRZA010000187.1:0-4826 GCA_943372535.1 Auritidibacter sp. Marseille-P8566 | reverse complement strand
CGAACTTCGCCTTGTCGTTGAGCGTCGCGATCACGAGCTCGGGGTTGTGGATCTCGACCCCGGCCGGCGCTGAGATGTCGGCCGCGGTGACCTCACCCGCACCCTGCTTGCGCAGGTAGGCGGTGATCGGCTCGTCGTGCTCGCTCGAGACCACGAGGTTCTTGATGTTCAGGATGATCTCGGTGACATCCTCCTTGACACCCGGAACGGTGCTGAACTCGTGCGGCACGCCATCGATGCGGATGCTCGTGACGGCAGCACCGGGGATGGACGAGAGAAGGGTCCGGCGCAGGGAGTTGCCGAGGGTGTAACCGAAGCCGGGCTCCAGGGGCTCGATCACGAACCGTGACCGGAACTCGGAGATGTTCTCCTCGGCAAGAGTGGGGCGCTGTGCGATGAGCACTGGTGATTCCTTTCGGCGAGTGTCCGCTATATGACACTGGATGCGCGACGGGTGGCGGGCCCGTCGGTCTGTTGAGTTGTAATCGGAACGAACAGCCGCGGGTTGAGTAGCGGCCCTCGGCCGCGTATCGAAAGCGGTGTCTCGATACGCGCGCCGGCAGGGCGCGCTACTCGACCCGCAGAGGGGTCAAGCGCTGTGCGCTAGACCCTTCTGCGCTTCGGCGGGCGGCACCCGTTGTGCGCCTGCGGGGTCACGTCGTTGATCGAACCGACCTCGAGGCCCGCGGCCTGAAGCGAACGGATCGCGGTCTCGCGACCGGAGCCCGGTCCCTTGACGAAGACGTCGACCTTTTTCATGCCGTGCTCCTGCGCCTGGCGCGCAGCGGACTCGGCCGCGAGCTGAGCCGCGAACGGCGTCGACTTGCGCGAACCCTTGAAGCCGACGGCGCCGGACGAAGCCCAGCTGATGACGGCCCCGGTCGGGTCGGTGATCGAGACGATCGTGTTGTTGAACGTCGACTTGATGTGGGCCTGGCCCAGCGCGATGTTCTTCTTCTCCTTGCGGCGCGGCTTGCGCGCGGCGGCCTTCGGTGCAGCCATTACTTGCGTCCTGCCTTCTTCTTACCGGCAACGGTGCGCTTCGGGCCCTTGCGGGTGCGAGCGTTGGTCTTGGTGCGCTGGCCGTGAACCGGAAGGCCGCGACGGTGGCGAATGCCCTGGTAGCTGCCGATCTCGACCTTGCGGCGGATGTCGGCGGCGACCTCGCGACGGAGGTCACCCTCCACCTTGAAGTTCAGCTCGATGTAGTCGCGCAGCGCGATGAGCTGGTCGTCGGTGAGATCCTTGACGCGGATGTCCCCGTTGATGCCGGTGTCGGCGAGGGTCTTGAGAGCCCTCGTGCGGCCGACGCCGTAGATGTAAGTCAGTGCGACCTCGACGCGCTTGTCGCGCGGGATGTCGACGCCTGCTAGACGTGCCATGTGGCGTTCTCCTGTGGAGTCAGTTGGAGGTGATGGACAGCACCGGTGCGAAGGCCTCCACCCTCGGTGTCCCCTTCTCGCGAAGGTTCTTGGTGCTGTTCTGTGTATTCAGTTGTGGGTGGTGCTTCTAGCCCTGGCGCTGCTTGTGACGCGGGTTCGACTTGCAGATGACCATCACGTTTCCATTGCGGCGGATGACGCGGCAGTGGTCACAGATGGGCTTGACGCTCGGGTTGACCTTCATGGTGATTCCTTGGTTTTCGCTGTCTTCGTACCCTCGGGGTGCCGCGGGCCGTTACTTTCCAGCGAATCGTTACTTGTAGCGGTAGGTGATGCGGCCACGGGTCAGGTCATAGGGGCTCAGCTCGACCACGACCCGGTCCTCCGGGAGGATTCGGATGTAGTTCTGTCGCATCTTGCCCGAGATGTGGGCGAGCACTTTGTGACCGTTGGTCAGCTCAACGCGAAACATCGCGTTGGGCAGAGCTTCAACCACTGCGCCCTCGATCTCGATGACACCGTCTTTTTTGGCCATAGCCTCTTCGTCGCTATTAGTAGGATTCGCTGGTCTGCGGGATCGGTGTGCGGGTCGCTGTCGTACGCCTCCGAAGAAGCGGGATTGACGAGCGCAGGCACGCAGAAGCGGCCCACCGAACACCAAAGATCAAGCTTAGGTCATTACCGCGGATTCGCCAAACGGCATGGTAGTGACCCGACGGGCAGCAGAGATCAGCGTGCGGCGGCGTCAGGCACGGCGATGCCGCGGTCGGCGAGCGCGGTCGTGATGCGTCCGGTGACCTCGTCGATCTCGCCGATGCCGTCGATCTCGACGAGCAGGCCGCGGTCGCTGTAGATGCCGACGAGCGGCTCGGTCTGCTCGCGGTAGACCTCGAGGCGGTGACGCACGACCGACTCGTCGTCGTCGCTGCGACCCTGCTCCACGGCCCGGCGGCGCAGGCGCTCGACGACCACGTCGGGATCGGCGACCAGCTCGACGACGACATCCAGAGCCGCTCCATGACCGGCGAGGAACTCGTCGAGCTCGCGCACCTGGTCGGTCGTGCGGGGGTAGCCGTCGAGCAGGAAGCCGTTCTCGGCATCCGCCTCGGCAAGGCGGTCGCGGATGAGCGCGTTGGTGAGCGAGTCGGGCACGTTGTCGCCGGCATCCATGAAGGCCTTCGCCTTCTGCCCGAGCTCCGTCTGGTTCTTGACGTTGCTGCGGAAGATGTCGCCGGTCGAGATCGCCGGGATGCCGAAGGCTTCGGCGAGACGCACCGCTTGCGTCCCCTTGCCCGCACCGGGCGGGCCGATGAGCAGGAGGCGGGTCACCGCAGCAGACCCTCGTAGTGCCGCTGCTGCAGCTGGGAGTCGATCTGCTTGACCGTCTCCAGACCGACTCCGACGATGATCAGGATGCTCGCGCCACCGAACGGGAAGTTCTGGTTGGCCCCGATGAGCACGAAGGCGATCAGCGGGATGAGCGCGACGAGACCGAGGTAGAGCGAGCCGGGCAGCGTGACGCGGGTCAGCACGTAGTCGAGGTACTCCGCCGTCGGACGACCGGCGCGGATGCCCGGGATGAAGCCGCCGTACTTCTTCATGTTGTCCGCGACCTCCTCCGGGTTGAAGGTGATCGCGACGTAGAAGTAGGTGAACCCGACGATGAGCAGGAAGTACATCGCCATGTACAGCGGGCTGTCACCCGTCGTGAGGTTGTTCTGAATCCAGGTGACCCACGGCTGCGGACCGTTGCCGGCCGCGATGTCGGCGGCCGACGGCTGGTTGAACTGCGCGATCAGGGCCGGCAGGTACAGCAGGCTCGAGGCGAAGATCACCGGCACGACGCCGGCCATGTTGACCTTGATCGGGATGTAGGTGTTGTTGCCGCCGTAGGTGCGGCGCCCGACCATGCGCTTGGCGTACTGCACGGGGATGCGGCGCTGCGACTGCTCGACGAACACGACCGCGGCCATGATGAAGACGCCGATCGCCAGCACGCCGATGAACACCTCGGGGCCCCGGGTGACCTGGATCTGCCAGAGGGCGCTCGGGAAGGTCGCCGAGATCGACGTGAAGATCAGCAGCGACATTCCGTTGCCGATGCCGCGCTCGGTGATGAGCTCGCCCATCCACATGATGAGGCCGGTGCCGGCGGTCATCGTGATGACCATGAGCATGATCGCGTACCAGGAGTCATCGGTGATGAGCTGCGAGCACTCGGCGACGCCCGTGTTCGACGGGAACAGCGCGCCACTGCGGGCCACGGTGATCAGGGTCGTCGACTGGAGAACGCCGAGGGCGATCGTGAGGTAACGGGTGTACTGCGTCAGGCGGGACTGGCCGGCCTGGCCCTCCTTGTAGAGGGTCTCGAAGTGCGGGATGACCACGCGCAGCAGCTGCACGATGATCGACGCCGTGATGTACGGCATGATCCCGAGCGCGAAGACGGAGAGCTGCAGGAGCGCGCCGCCGCTGAAGAGGTTGACGAGGTCGTAGAGGCCCGAGGTGCCCGCGTTCGACGCGAGACAGATCTGCACGTTGCCGAAGTCGACGAACGGGGCCGGGATGAAGGATCCCAAGCGGAACAGCGCGACGATGCCGAGCGTGAACCCGATCTTCCGGCGAAGGTCGGGCGTGCGGAAGATCCGCGCGACTGCTCTGAACACAAGGCCTCCGATTTAATCGTGGGTAATGCAATCGAGCGGGGCCGGCATGCCAGCCCCGCTCGACACTCTTTCGAGCGACTTACTTGACCGAACCGCCAGCCGCGACGATCTTCTGCTCAGCAGAGCCGGAGACCTTGTCGACCGCAACGTTCAGCTTAACCGCAATCTCACCGCCGCCGAGAACCTTGACCTTCTCGTTCTTGCGCACGGCACCCTTGGCGACGAGGTCGCTGATGGTGACGTCGCCACCCTTCGGGTAGAGCTCGGCGAGCTTCTCGAGGTTGACGACCTGGTACTCGACCCGGAACGGGTTCTTGAAGCCGCGCAGCTTGGGCGCGCGCATCACGAAGTTCAGGTTGCCGCCCTCGAAGCCAGGACGCACCTGGTAGCGAGCCTTGGTTCCCTTGGTACCGCGACCGGCCGTCTTGCCCTTCGAACCCTCACCGCGTCCGACGCGGGTCTTGTCCTTCTTGGCACCGGCCGCGGGGCGGAGGTGGTGAACCTTGAGCACCTGCGGACGGCTGGCGACGTCGGCCGCGGGGGCCTTCTTCGCCGGGGCCTTGGCCGCGGGTGCCTTGTCAGCAGAGACCTTGGTCGCGGGGGCCTTCGCCGCCGGAGCGGTCTCGGCCTTGGCGGGCGCAGCCTTCTCAGCCGCCGCCTTGGGAGCAGCAGCCTTGGCGGGCGCGGCCTTCTCGGCCGCCGCCTTCGGGGCAGCAGCCTTGGCCGGGGCCTTGGCGGGCGCAGCCTTGTCAGCCGCGGCCTTCGGGGCAGCCGCCTT
>CALRZA010000186.1:0-4841 GCA_943372535.1 Auritidibacter sp. Marseille-P8566 | reverse complement strand
CGCCGACCAGCCGACCGACCTCATCCCGGGCCTGCCCGCCATCGCCTACGGCGGAGACTACAACCCCGAGCAGTGGCCCCGCGAGGTGTGGGACGAGGATGTCGCGCTCATGCGCGAGGCGGGCGTGAACCTCGTGAGCGTCGGCATCTTCTCGTGGGCGCTGCTCGAGCCGCAGCCGGGCGTCTTCGACTTCTCGTGGCTCGACGAGCTTCTCGACCTGCTGCACGCCAACGGCATCGGCGTCGCCCTCGGCACCCCGACGGCGGCTCCCCCGGCCTGGTTCTGGGCCGCCCACCCCGACGCGCGCCCGGTCACCCGCGAGGGGCTCACCCTCGGCCACGGGTCACGCGGCCTCGCGAGCCCGAGCTCGCCGGCGTATGCCGAGGCCGCCGCGGCGATCACGACGGCTCTCGGCGAGCGCTACGGCCGCCACCCGGCGGTGAGGCTCTGGCACGTGCACAACGAGTACGGCGTGCCCGTCGGCGAGTGCTACTCCGAGCACTCGGTGGGCGCCTTCCGCGCGTGGCTCGAGGCGCGCTACGGCACCCTCGAGAGCCTCAACGAGCAGTGGGGCACGACGTTCTGGGGCCAGCGCTACGGCGCGTGGCACGAGATCGACGCGCCCCGGGTCTCGGCCTCGGTCGTCAACCCGGCGCAGCGACTCGACTTCGCGCGGTTCACCTCCGACGCGCACCTGGCGTGCTTCGTGCGGGAACGCGACATCCTGCACCGGCTCAGCCCCGGCATCCCGGTGACGACCAACATCATGGCCTCGAGTCGCCCTGAGATCGACTACTGGCGGTGGGCTCCCGAGATGGATCTCATCGCCAACGACCACTACCTCACGGCCGAGCGCCACGACAGCCATGTGATGCTGTCGATGGATGCCGACCTCACCCGTTCGCTCGCGGGCGGAGCCCCCTGGCTGCTCATCGAGCACTCCACCTCCGCCGTCAACTGGCAGCCCCGCAACCTCGCCAAGCGGCCGGGCGAGCTCGCCCGCAACAGCCTCGCGCACCTCGGGCGCGGGGCCGACGGCATCATGTTCTTCCAGTGGCGCGGGGGGCGGTTCGGCGCCGAGAAGTTCCACTCGTCGATGCTCACGGCCAGCGGCACCCGGGGTCGCATCTGGCGCGAGGTCGTCGAGCTGGGGACCCTGCTGCCGGCGCTCGATGGCGTGCGCGGCACGCGCGTCTCGGCGGGCACTGCCCTGCTGTGGGACTGGGAGTCGTTCTGGGCCCAGAACCTCGAGTGGCGGCCGAGCGTCGAGCTCGACGCCCGCGAGCGCATGGAGGAGTACTACTCGCGCTTCTGGCACGCGGGCATCACGGTCGACTTCGCCCACCCCGAGGCCGACCTGAGCCGGTACGACACGATCGTCGCCCCCGCGCTGTACCTGATGTCGGAGGCGGCCACCGCCAACCTGCACCGCTGGGTGTCGGCCGGCGGACGGCTCATCGTGTCCTACTTCTCCGGCATCGTCGACCCGGTCGACCGTCTGCCGGCCGGGCCGATGCCGGGGGCGCTGCGCGACGTGCTCGGGCTGTGGATCGACGAGTTCCTGCCGCTGCGCGAGCACGAGACCGTGACACTCTCGACCGGGCAGACCGCCGACGGCTGGGCCGAGGCGATCGTCGTCGAGGGCGCCGAGGTCGTCGCGACCTACGTCGACGGCCCCGGCGCGGGCGGCCCGGCGATCACCAGGAACCGGCTCGGGGCCGGCACGGCGAGCTACGTGTCGACGCGCCTGCGGGGGGCCGAGCTGGATGTCGTGCTGACGTCGCTCACGGGAGTCCTCTTCGCGGGCGACCGGGCCGTGGAGTCGGTGACGCGGGTCGGCGCTGGGGGGCGGTTCGGCATCCACCTCAATCACGGGTCGACGACCGGCACGGTGGATGCGGGCGGCACCGACCTCGTGACGGGCGCGCCCTTCGACGGGCAGGTGCCGGCCGGCGGCGTGCGCGTCGTCGCTCTCGACTGAGCGCGGGCGGCCCGCAGCACAGCACCGGCGGGCGCGCCACTCAGGTGATTCCGGGTGTCGGCGGCTATCGTCGAACGGAACCTCAATAGACGGAGCACTTTCATGAACACCCCCGCTGACACCCTGACGAGCCCGCTCGTGGCACCGACGTTCGAGGTGCGCACTGAGCCGATTCAGCAACGCAGCACCGAGCGCATCACCGCGCTGCTCGATGCCGCCGCCGATCTCATCGACGCTCAGGGGATCGACGCGCTCACCACGAGCGAGGTCGCGCAGCGCTCCGGATCGTCGGTCGGGGTCGTCTATCGCTACTTCCCGAACATCCAGTCGCTGCTGCGCGGGCTCGCCGCGCGCAACCTCGAGCGCTTCACCGAGCGCGTGCGCCGAGCGGGCGCCGAGATCCTCGCGGATCAGGGCTGGGCCGTCGGCGTCGACGCGACGATCGACGCGTACGTCGACCTCATGCGCACCGAGCCGGGCTTCCGCGCCCTGCGCTTCGGCGAAGTCATCGACAGCCGCTTCGTCGAGTCGGAGCCCGGACACACCGCCGGGCTCGCCGGAGCGTTCCGCGACATCCTCGTCGACAAGTACGGCATGCCCGCGACCGCGGAGTTCGCGTTCGACCTCGAGGTGCTCGTCGAGGTCTCCGGGGCACTGCTGCAGCGCGCGTTCCGCTACGACCGCCAGGGCGACGAGCGGTTCATCGCCAAGCTGCGCAGCCTCGTGCACGAGACGCTGCGCCCCCACGAGCTCTCGGCCCGATGATCGAACTGCGCACCCCCGCCGAACTCGCGAAGATGCGCGAGGCCGGTCGGTTCGTCGCGAGCGTTCTCGACGCGACCCGCTCGGCGGCGGCCGTGGGCGTCAACCTGCTCGAGCTCGACGCGATCGCCCACGACATGATCCGCGCTCGCGGCGCTGAGAGCTGCTACATCGACTACCACCCCTCGTTCGGCGGATCGCCGTTCGGCAAGGTCATCTGCACCTCGGTGAACGACGCTGCGCTGCACGGTCTGCCGCACGACTACCGGCTGCAGGATGGCGACCTGCTGTCGCTCGACTTCGCCGCGTCGGTCGACGGCTGGGTCAGCGACTCGGCGGTCTCGATCATCGTCGGAACGCCCCGCCCCGAGGATGCCGCCCTCATCGACGTCACCCGTCGCGCCCTCGACGCCGGCATCGCCGCCGCGACCGTCGGCAACCGCATCGGCGACATCTCGGCCGCGATCGGCGACGTCGCCCACGCCGCGCGCCTCAAGGTGAACCTCGAGTTCGGCGGGCACGGCGTCGGCACGATCATGCACGGCGACCCCCACGTGCCCAACGACGGCAAGCGCGGACGCGGGATGCCCCTGCGAGCAGGACTGGTCTTCGCGATCGAGCCGTGGTTCATGCTCGGCACGCGCAAGCTCTACACCGACGACGACGGCTGGACGCTGCGCAGCGACGACGGCTCGCGGGCTGCCCATTTCGAGCACACGGTCGCGGTGACCGACGACGGGCCGCTCGTTCTCAGCGCGCCGTAGGTCGTCTTGCCGGGGCGGGCCGCGGTCGGGTCGCGCCGGCGTCCGCGTCGCTAGGCTTCGGTCGGCGGCAGCAGGTCGGGGCGGACCCGAGCGGTGCGCTCGAGCTGCTGCTCGCGACGCCAGGCTGCGATCGCGCCGTGGTGTCCGCTCAGCAGCACCGGGGGCACGGCAAGGCCGCGCCACTCGGCGGGCTTGGTATAGCTCGGGTACTCGAGCAGGCCATCCTCGTGGCTCTCCTCGTCGAGGCTCTCGGGGGTGCCGATGACGCCGGGAACCAGCCGCCCGACCGCCTCGATCATCGCCATGACAGCGACCTCGCCGCCGTTGAGAACGTAGTCGCCGAGGCTGAGCTCGCGCACGCGAGCGCGGGACGCCGCGTGGTCGATGACCCGCTGGTCGATGCCCTCGTAGCGTCCGCACGCGAAGACGAGCCGCGTCTCGTCGGCGAGCTCGCGCGCGATCGCCTGGGTGAAGCGCTCCCCCGCGGGTGACGGCACGATGAGCACGGCGTCATCCGTCAGCACGGCATCGAGGGCCTCGCCCCACGGCTCGGGGCGCATGACCATGCCGGCGCCGCCACCGTAGGGGGTGTCATCCACGGTGCGGTGGCGGTCGTGGGTGAAGTCGCGCAGGTCGTGCACGCCCACGTCGATGAGCCCCTTCTCGCGGGCCTTGCCGAGCAGCGAGACGTCGAGCACCCCGAAGAACTCGGGAAAGATCGTCACGATGTCGATGCGCACGACTCGACCCTATCCCGCGGGATGCTGGTGGGCCCGCGACGTCAGGCGGGGGCCGGTGCCTCGGGCGCGGCGTCGGGCGACGGCGCGGCCTCGGGCTCGTCGTCGGGCAGCTCTTCGAAGAGGCCGTTCGGCGGAGTGACGGTCATCGTGCCGGCGGTGACATCGACCGCGGTGACGATCGCCTTGACGAAGGGCACGAGCACGTCGCCGGATGCCGTCGCGACCGTGAGCAGATCCTGGGCCGGGAAGTGGTCGATCTGGCTGACCGTGCCGACCTCGACGCCGTCGCGGATGACGCGCAGGCCGACGAGCTGGTGGTCGAACCAGGCGTCCTCCTCCTCGGAGGCCTCGGCGAGATCCTGATCGATCCAGAGGATCGCCTTGATGAGCGACTCGGCCTCGGTGCGGTCGGAGACGCCCTTGAAGAAGGCGACCGCGTGGCTGTTGTACCACTTGAGCTCATTGAGCTCGAGGGTCTTGCCGTGCCAGCGCGAACTCGTCGGCACCTGCAGCGAGAACACCGCGCCGGGCACGAACCGCTTCTCGGGCGCGTCGGTGTAGAGCTCGACCTTGATCGCACCCTTGAGGCCGTGA
>CALRZA010000185.1:0-4843 GCA_943372535.1 Auritidibacter sp. Marseille-P8566 | reverse complement strand
GTTCGTCGGCGACCGGGCGCACGTCTCCGAGCTCGGCGAGAGTTGCCGCGACCAGCCGGTTGCGGGTCGACCAGAGCGACACCGGCCAGGTGCCGTCGGCATCCCGGGGGCCGGCCTGCGTGACCCAGACGACGGAGCCCGGAGGCGCCAGCGCGGCGAGGTGCTGTTGCGCGACCTCGGCGTGGCAGGCCTCCGTCAAGGCCCCGACCTCCACCCCGGCGAGCCTCACGGTCAGGGCGCCCCAGGTCTGCCACTGCGAGCCCGGGGCGTCGACGCGCACCGCGAGACGGTCGCCCGCGATCACCTCCGTGACGACGACCGGCTGCGCGTCGGCGGGTGCCGGTGCCGGACCCGGGATGCCCCCGCCCGGCCCGGGCGACGTCACGATCACGACGCCCGCGACCACGCTCGCGGCGAGAGCGGCGAGCCCCAGAGTGCGTCGAGCCGCGGTGCTCATGCCAGCCAACCTACGCTCACCGCTGGCAGTTCGGACACCACCAGGTCTGCCGCAACTGCAGCGCATCGTCACCGAGCTCGCCGGTGAGGATCGTCGTGCCGCACCGCAGGCAGGGGCGCCCACCGCGCCCGTAGACCCACAGCCGCTGCCCCCGCAGAGCACCGGTGGTCGTGCGCTCGGCGCGATCGCGGTTGGCGTGGATGAGCCGCTGGGCGAGCTCGATCAGGCGAGCCGGGTCATCCACCTCGCCGACCGGACGAGTCGGAAGGATGCCGCGCAGGTAGCAGAGCTCGGCGCGGTAGACGTTGCCGAGCCCGGCCAGCACGCGCTGGTCGAGCAAGGCGAGCCCGATCTCGCGGGCCGGGTCGGCGGTGAGGTTGCTCAGCGCGACGTCGGCATCCCAGTCGGGGCCGAGCAGGTCGGGGCCGAGGTGGCCGACGACGGTGTCTTCGGCCTCCCGCGCGATCACCTCGAACTTTCCCAACTGGAAGCCGACCGTCGTGTGGGTCGCGTTCGCGAGGATCGCGCGGGCCTGCCACTCGGGCCGCATCCACCGCGAGCCGTCGCGGTAGATGTGCCACGACCCCTCCATCTTGAGGTGGCTGTGGAGGGTGAGGGCGCCGACCCGCATGAGCAGATGCTTGCCGCGGCTCACCACCTCGTCGACCGTCTCGCCCGTCAGGTCGACCGTCGCGAACGCCGGCACCCGGATGTCGCACCGGGTCAGCACCGTGCCCGCGAGCACCGAGTTCAGGTTCGTCGCCGACCGCCAGACGGTGTCGCCCTCAGGCACGCAGCCTCAGCCCCTGCGGCGTCGGCACGAAGCCCGCCTCGACGAGCGCGACACCGAGCGGGGTGCCGACGCCGAACTCGCCGTCCACGCGTTCGATGCGCAGTTTTCCGAGGCGCCCGCGCACGGTGTCGGTAAGGCTGCGGGCGGCGGCGGCGAGGGCATCCGGCGCGGAGGTGAAGGTGAGCACCGTCTTGCCGCCGCGCTCCAGATAGAGGGCGAGGGCGCCATCCACGAGCACGACGATCGCGCCCGCCTTGCGGCCCGGCCGGTGCTTGGTGCGGGGCTCCGGCTGTTCGCTGGTCGAGCTCGTCGAGACCTCCCCCGCGAGAGGCCAGCCCAGCGCGGCGCCATACGGGTTCGCCGGGTCGGTCGCCGCGAGCGTCACCGCCGCGTTCGCGGGCTCGGCCTCGGGGTCGAGCGAGAACGAGCGCAGCCGGTCGACGGTCGCCCCCGTGGCGAACTGCGCGGCGCCCAGCCCGTCGACGAAGTAGCCGCGGCGCACGCGGCCGGTCTCCTCGAACTGCGAGAGCACCTTGTAGGCCAACGAGAATCCTCCGCGGATGCCCTCGCTCACGACCGCGCCGCGAGTGACCACCCCGTGCCGGTCGAGCAGCAGCTCGGCGGTCGCCTTGGCCCGTACCGTGGAATCGGCGTCGGCGAGGGGGAGCAGCGACCAGCGACCGCCCCCGGCGGGCGGACCCTGGGTCGCGACGGCGAGACTGCGCCCGCGATAGCTGCGGGTGCGCGGGGCGCGTTTCGGGGCGGGGCCGCCGAGGCGGGCCCGCACGGGCGCGAAGGTGTCGTTGGTGACGAGCCCGGCCCAGACGAGGCCCCAGAGCGCCTCGACGAGGGCGGCGTCATCCATGCTGCCGATCGCCGCGCCGAGCTGGCGGAAGAAGAAGGCGCCGCCCCCGGCCAGGGCGCCGAGGATGTCGCGCTGCAGCTCGGTCGTCTCGTCGCCCGTCGGCTCGGGCAGGGTGAGCGGGGCCGTCTCGGCGAGGTGCAGGCTCACCCACCCGTCGCCGCCGGGCAGCGCGCCGGCCCCGGACCACACGACCTCGCCCGAGACCGTGAACTCGTCAAGCCAAGCGGGGGAGTAGTTCGGCAGCCGAGCGGGCAGCACGAGGCTCTCCCACGCGGATGCCGGCAGCGCGACGCCCGCGAGCTGGTCGATCACCTGCGCCAGGCCGTCGACCCCGCGCAGAGGACCCCCGATGTGCTGCCAGACGGGCAGGAACCGCCCCAGAGCCTGTGGCGCGACCGGTTCGACCTCCTGCCGCAGCGCGGCGAGGGAACGGCTCCTGAGGCGTCTGAGCACTTCGACGGAGCACCATTCGGTGCCGGTCGCCCCCGGTCGGAACTCGCCGTCGACCACGCGTCGATCGGCGGCGAGACGGCGCAGGGTGTCCGTGACGACCGCGGGCCCGAGGCCGAACCGGGTCGCGACCTCTTGGGCCAGGAACGGGCCGTGGGTGCGGGCGTAGCGGCTGACCAGGTCGCCGACGGGGTCGTTGACCGGCTCGATGAAGGCGGCGGGCACCCCGATCGGCAGAGGCACGCCGAGCGCGTCGCGCAGGCGGGCGGCATCCTCGATCGCGGCCCACTGCGGGGTGCCGGCGATCGTCACGGGGAGGACTCTGTTCGCCGACTTCAGCTGGTTCAGCCAGGCCTCCAGGTGGGTCGAGCTCGTCGAGACCTCCCCCGGGTCACTCGTCGGTGAGGTCTCGACAAGCTCGACCCGCGGTTCGTGCTCGACCCGCTCGAGCAGCTCCTCCACCGTCAGCGGCCCGAGCATGCGCACGAGGTCGACGAGGCCCTCGGCATCCTTCGCCCGTCGCTCGGGGGTGAGGCGCTGCAGCTCGGCTTCGGTCTGAGCGATCACCTCGGGGTCGAGCAGCTCGCGCAGCTCCGCGCGGCCGAGCAGCTCGGCCAGCAGGGTGGGGTCGAGGCTCAGGGCGGCGGCCCGGCGCTCCGCGAGCGGCGAGTCGCCCTCGTAGAGGAACGCGGCGATGTAGCCGAACAGCAGCGACCGGGCGAACGGGCTCGGCACGGGCGTCTCGACCTCGACCATGCGGATGCGGCGGCTCGCAAGGTCGCCCGTCAGCGTCATGAGCGCGGGCAGGTCGTAGACGTCCTGCAGCACCTCGCGCACCGTCTCGAGCACGATGGGAAAGCTCGGGTACTTGCGGGCGACATCCAGCAGTTGAGATGCCCGCTGACGCTGCTGCCACAGGGGCGACCGTTTGCCCGGGTCGCGCCGGGGCAGCAGCAGCGCGCGGGCGGCGCACTCGCGGAATCGCGCCGCGAACAGCGCCGAACCGCCCACCTCCTCGGTGACGATCTCGCGCAGCTCGTCGGCCTCGAACGCGAAGAGGTCGGCGCCCGGCGGCTCTGCGTCGGTGTCCGGGATGCGCACGACGATGCCGTCGTCGCCGGCCATGGCCGAACCCTCGACCCCGAGCCGGTCGCGGATGCGCGCCGAGACGGCGAGGGCCCAGGGCGCGTGCACGGGCATCCCGTACGGGGAATGCAGCACGACCCGCCAGTCGCCGAGCTCGTCGCGGAAGCGCTCGACCACGAGGGTCGTGTCGGTGGGCACCTGGCCGGTCGCGGCCTTCTGCTCCGCGAGCAGGGCGAGCAGGTTGGTGGCGGCGCGTTCGTCGAGGCCGATGTCGGCCAACCGCCCTGCGTCGGCACCGCGCTCCAGCGCGCGTGCGAACCCTCCGATCGCCGCCCCGAGCTCCGCGGGCCGACCGAGCCCGTCGCCCTTCCAGAACGGCACTTTGCCCGGCTGGCCGAACGCGGGGCTCACGAGCACCTGGTCGTGGGTGATCTCCTCGATGCGCCAGCTGGTCGTGCCGAGCGCGAAGACATCGCCGACCCGGGACTCGTAGACCATCTCCTCGTCGAGCTCGCCGACCCGGCGCCCCGGGCCGCCAGGGGTGACCGCCCCGCCGACCATGAACACCCCGAACAGTCCCCGGTCGGGGATCGTGCCGCCGGAGGTGACGGCGAGCCGTTGCGCGCCGGGTCGGCCGGTGATCGTGCCCGCCACCCGATCCCAGACGATGCGGGGGCGCAGCTCGGCGAACTCGTCGCTCGGATACAACCCCGCGAGCAGGTCGAGGGTCGCGTCGTAGGCGCTGCGGGGCAGGGTCGCGAACGGGGCGCTGCGCCGCACGGTGTCGAACCAGTCCTCCACGTCGATGCCCTCGAGGGCGGTCGCGGCGACCGTCTGCTGGGCGAGCACGTCGAGCGGATTCTGCGGCACGGCGATCGACTCGATCAGTCCCTGCCGCATCCGGTCGACGACGACCGCCGTGTGCAGCAGGTCGGTGCGGTGCTTCGGGAACAGGATGCCCGTCGAAATCTCGCCCACCTGATGGCCCGCGCGGCCGATGCGCTGCAGCCCCGAGGCCACGCTCGGCGGCGATTCCACCTGGATCACCAGGTCGACGGCCCCCATGTCGATGCCCAGCTCCAGGGATGACGTGGCCACGACGCAGCGCAGCCGGCCCGACTTGAGGTCGTCTTCGATGATCGCCCGCTGGTCTTTGCTGACGGAGCCGTGGTGGGCGCGGGCCAGTAGTCCG
>CALRZA010000184.1:0-4875 GCA_943372535.1 Auritidibacter sp. Marseille-P8566 | reverse complement strand
TCACGGTCGTCTCCAACAACATGGGCATCGACGGCAAGGGCTGCGGGCTGCTGCTCGACAACCGGCAGGTCGTCAAGGTGCTCGCGTCGTACGTCGGCGAGAACAAGCTCTTCGCCGAGCAGTACCTCGACGGCAGCCTCGAGGTGGAGTTCGTGCCGCAGGGCACTCTGGCCGAGCGGTTGCGCGCCGGCGGCGCGGGCATCCCGGCCTTCTACACACCGACCGGCGTGGGCACCCCGATCGCCGAGGGCAAGCCCGAGGCGGTCTTCGACGGACGCCGCGCGATCCTCGAGCGCGGCATCGTCGCCGACCTCGCCCTCGTGCGAGCCCATCGAGCGGATGCCGCCGGCAACCTGATCTACCGGGGCACCTCCCGCAACTTCAACCCGCTCGTCGCGACAGCCTCGCACATGACGATCGTGGAGGCCGAGACGATCATCGACGGCTACTTCGACCCGCACGATGTCATGACCCCCGGCATCTACGTGCAGCGCCTCGTCGCGGTCGAGGATGCGACCAAGGACATCGAGAACCGAACGGTGCGGCCCCGCGCCGAGGCCGTCGGCCAGATCCAGGAGGCGTGACGATGTGGACGCGTGACGAGATGGCCGCGCTCGCGGCCGCCGAGCTCGAGGACGGCCAGTACGTGAACCTCGGCATCGGCATCCCGACCCTCGTGGCCAACCACCTGCCGCCGGGAGTGAGCGTCACGTTGCAGAGCGAGAACGGTCTGCTCGGCATGGGTCCGTTCCCGTTCGACGGCGAGGAGGATCCCGACCTCATCAACGCGGGCAAGCAGACCGTCACCGTGCTGCCCGGTGGCTCGATCTTCGACTCGGCGGTGTCGTTCGGCATGATCCGCGGCGGCCACGTCGCGACCGCGATCCTCGGCGCGCTGCAGGTCTCCGCAACGGGCGACCTCGCGAACTGGACGATCCCGGGCAAGCTCGTCAAGGGCATGGGCGGCGCGATGGATCTCGTCGCGGGCACGCCCCACGTCATCGTCATCACCGAGCACGTCGCCAAGGACGGCACCCCGAAGATCGTCGCGGAGTGCGACCTGCCCCTCACCGGCGTCGCCGTCGTCGATCGCATCATCAGTGACCGTGCGGTCTTCGACGTGACGCCCGAGGGGCTCGTACTGCGTGAGCTGGCCCCGGGCGAGACGATCGACGAGCTGCGCACGCTCACGGGCGCGCCGTTCACAGTGGATGCCGCCCTCGCGACAGCTTCGCGGGTCGAGCCTGTCGAGACCTCCCCAGCAGAAACGGAAGCCCCATGACCGCTCTCATCGTCGGCTACGCCCGCACCCCCTTCGTCAAGTTCTCGGGAGCTTTCGCGTCGATCCCCGCGACCCAGCTTGGCGCCCACGCCATCACCGCCGCCCTCGCGTGCGCCGGCGTCTCACCCGACGAGGTGCAGTACGTCGCCGCCGGGCAGGTGCTGCAGGGCGGCGCGGGCCAGAACCCCGCGCGCCAGTCGGCGGTCGGCGCGGGCATCCCGCTCACGACCCCGGCGATGACGCTCAACGCGGTCTGCCTCTCGGGCGCCGAGGCCGTCGCCTGGGCGGCCCGCCTCATCGACAGCGGGGAGGTCGACATCGCGGTGGCCGTGGGCCAGGAGTCGATGTCGCTCGCCCCCCACGTCTACGCGGCCCGCGCCGGCCACCGCTACGGCTCGATCGAATTGCTCGACACCGTCGACCACGACGGCCTGCGGGATGCGTTCGAGAAGCGCTCCATGGGGGAGTCCACCGAGACCGGCAACGGCGAACTCGGCCTCGGGCGGGGCGAGCAGGATGCGGTTGCGGCCGCGTCTCATGCTCGCGCCGCGGCATCAGCCGATGTGCACGCCGAGGAGATCGCGCCGTTCACGATCCCCGGCAAGCGAGGCGACACAGTCGTCAGCGCGGATGACGGGGTTCGCCCCGAGACCACCGCCGAGACGCTCGCGGGGTTGCGCCCGGCCTTCACGGCGGACGGCACCATCACCGCCGGCAACGCCTCGCAGATCACGGACGGCGCCGCCGCTCTCGTGCTCATGAGCCCAGCCGCGGCCGCTGCGCGCGGCATCACCGGCATCGCGACGGTCGAGGCGCACGCCCTCGTCGCCGGTCCCGACGTGCGCCTGCACGCGCAGCCGGCCAACGCGATCCTCGCCGCCCTCGCGAAGATCGGGGCGACGCCCGCCGACCTCGCCGCGGTCGAGATCAACGAGGCCTTCGCGTCGGTGTCGGTGCACTCGACGGCCGTGCTCGGCGTCGACCCCGGGATCGTCAACGCGCACGGCGGGGCGATCGCCCTCGGGCATCCCATCGGCGCCTCGGGCGCGCGGATCGTCGGGTTGCTCGCCCGCCGGCTGCAGGCCCTCGGCCCGGGCTCGCTCGGCGCCGCGGCCCTCTGCGGCGGCGGCGGTCAGGGCACCGCGGTCGTGCTGCGCGCGGTCTAGAGTCCCGCCGCGATCGCCCGCCCCAGGGCGTCGCCCGAGGTCCATGCCGTCGCGACGGACGACCGCCCGCCCCACGCGTCGCCGCACACGCCGACACCGTCGGCCCACAGGAACGGCTCGGGATGCTGCGTTGCGGGCCGCGCGAACGTCCATCGATGCGCGTACGACCGCACCGGGGCATCCGCCAACCCGAGAAGGCGACCCACCGCGGCCGAGACCGGGGCGATCGCGCTCTCCGGGTCGTCGAGACGCTGCCGCGCCAGCTCGGCGGTCGTGTGGGCGACGAGCACGGGGGCGCCATCACCGCGGCGGTCGCCGTCATCGGCCAACGACATCAACTCCGGCACGTCGTTGACAAAGGCGGCGTGGAAGGGCGCCCAGGTGCGCGCCTCCCATTCCAGCACGACGGCGATGCTCGCAATCCAGCCGGCACCGGCATCCAGGCGATCGCGCAGCGGGGATGACGCGTCGAGCAGTCGATGGGCCTGGGGGTCGGGCATCGCGAGCACGACCACGTCGCCCTCGAGCCCGGAGGTGACGGCCGGCACGTCGACGCCCTGCGCGACATCGAGGTCGCGGCCCAGGTCGGCGACGAGCGCGCCCAGTCCGCTCGGGGCCGCGTAGCGCATCGGTCCGATGCGGTGGTCGTGGATGCCGTCCGCTCCCGCCACCGCGATCGTGTCGGTCCAGGGGCGCGCGAGCCCGCGCTCCACCCATCCCGAGCCGACGGACGCGAACGGCGTGCCGGGCTCGGCGGTGAGGTAGGCCGCGCCGAGGTCGACGGTGCGTCCGTGCACCGGGCGGCTCGTCATCCGCCCGCCGGGCTCTTGGCCGCGATCCACGACTCGCACGCCGACGCCCGCGTCAGTCAGGGCCCGAGCGCAGGCCAGTCCTGAGATGCCGGCGCCGACGATGAGCACGGAGGGTTTCTGCACTCGACCATCCTCTCTCGCTCTGCCATCTGCACAGGACCTTCGCCCCTGCCCCCGCACCCCGACGCGCGCTGGACTGAAGCCGGGTTATCAGCCGAAGGAGCATCTGTGCGCGCGATCGTCGTCTACGAGTCACTGTGGGGCAACACCGAGAAGCTTGCCCGGGCCGTCGCCAGCGGCCTCGGGCTCACGATGTCGGTCGAGCTCGTCGACACGGATGCCGCTCCCGCCACCGTCGAGGGCTACGACCTCGTGGTGGTCGGGGGCCCCACCCACGCCTTCTCGATGAGCCGCCCCTCCACGCGAGCGCAGGGGGTGGATGAAAAGGGGGCGCCGCACGCGCCCGGTCGCGGCATCCGCGAGTGGCTGGATGCCCTGCCCCCGAGCACCGCGCACACCCCGGCGGCCGCGTTCGACACCAGGGTCGAGACCCCGCGCCTGCCGGGCTCCGCGGCGAAGGCCGCGCTGCGCGAGCTCACGGCGCACGGATTCGAGACGCCCATGACGCCGCGCACCTTCCGCGTGCACGGCTACGAGGGCCCCATCGTCGACGGCGAGCTGGATGCCGCGGCGGCGTGGGGCCGCGAACTGGCCGACGTGACGGCCGTGGTCGCCTGAGCTCCGACCGCGCTCAGGGCGCGCGGGGTGGCACGGTGCGGCGGCGACCGGTCGCCTCGAACGCCGCCGCCACGCGCAGCAGGGCCGCGTCGTCATAGGCGCGACCCGCGAAGGTCAGGCCCACCGGCATCCCGATGTCGCTCATCGTGCCCATCGGCACCGTGACGGTGGGGATGCCGAGGTGCCGGATCGCGAGGTTGCCGTTGGCCACCCAGACGCCGTTGCGCCAGCCGTCGTCCGCCGCGCTCTCGTCGACGTCCATCGTCGCGCGCCCGACGTCGGCGACCGCGGGAAAGAGCACGGCGGTGAGGCCAAGGCCGTCCATCCACTCTTCCAGGTCGATCTGGCGCGTGCGTTCGAGCCCGTGCAGCCCCGCCTCGAGCTCGGGCAAGTCGGCGATGCCTCGACCGGCGAGGGCGCGCGCGAGGTCGGGGTAGGTGTCGATCGCGTCGTCGAAGCCCGAGTACCGATCGGGCAGGGCTCCCGGCGGGGCGGGCGCGATGAGCGCGCCGTCGACGACCGTGAGATCCGGGATGCCCGGGTCGCCGTTCGCGCGCAGGAAGTCGTCGAACGCCCAGGCCGAGAGCTCGCCGATCTCGCGGTCGAGGTAGTCGCGCGTGACGAGGCCGCGGGTGCGGATCGTCGGGGCCCCCGCCCGATCGCCCTCGTAGTTCGTGATGACGGGGAAGTCGACCTCGACCACCGTCGCGCCGTGGCGTTCGAGATCCTCCCGGGCCGCGCGCCAGAGCGCCATGATCGAGTCACGCGTGCGGATCGCGGTGCCCGTCGGGCCGCCGATCCCGGCGGAGCCGGGCTCGCCGGCGCGGTCGTCGGCGTTGATGTACATCCGTGGCACGCCCAGCACGACGCCGTCGAG
>CALRZA010000183.1:0-4876 GCA_943372535.1 Auritidibacter sp. Marseille-P8566 | reverse complement strand
ATCGCAGCGCGAGGCTTGCATCTGACCGAGGACATCTGTGCCATTTGGCCCGGCCCTGTGGAGTCGATCCAGGCCGCTGCGGTCGAGAGCGCCCGGGAAGACGACGGGAAGTAGCCATGACCGAGCAGCTGCCTGTTTTCGCCACCAATCGACTTGCACCACCCATGCACGTTGGGGCGGAAATCAACCGTCTCTTGCGGGTCAACCGCGAGGCGCTAGCTTCGCCCCCCAGCGCGGCGATTGCCACCGCCTACGTCAACCCGGCCGGCTTCCTGCTCCTCGCGGATGAGTTGGAGCGCCTTCCTCGCATCCGCATTCTGCTCGGTGCAGAGCCGTTGCCGGACCCGCTCACCGCGGCCGAGCCAGACTCGGCCGCGCGTCGTCGACTGCAAGATGCGCTGGGTGACCACGACTCGTGGTTGCGGGCTGAGCGCGACGCGCTGGGTTTTGAGCAGAGTGCCACCCAATCGGCGCGACGGCTCGTCGAGTGGTTGCGGGCTGCGGACATTGCAGGGGAGCCGGTCGTCGAGATTCGCCGATACACCGGCGGCTTCTTGCACGGCAAGGTCTACATCAGCAACCACCCCACCCACCCGGCCTACCTCGCAGGGTCTAGCAACCTGACCCTCGCCGGGCTCACCCGCAACGCCGAGCTCAACGTCGGCGCCTCGGGCGGACACGGTTCGACACCACAAGTGATCGACTGGTTCGAAGAATGCTGGGCAGAGAGTGAGGCATACGACCTCGCCGCACTGTATGAACCGCTCTGGCAGGAGCACTCGCCGTGGACCGTCTTCTTGCGCATGCTGCTCGAACGCTACGGCCCGCATCTCGAAGAGGAACAAGCTGGCCCGACACGCTTCGAACTCACGCGCTTTCAGGCCGACGGGGTTCGGCGCATGGAGCGCCTGCTCGACGAGGTCGGCGGCGTGCTCGTGGCGGACGAAGTTGGACTCGGCAAGACCTACCTCGCCCTCGAGGTGATCGCGGCCGCCACCGAAGAGCGCCGCCAGCGCGTGATCGTCGCTGCGCCGGCTGCGCTGAAGGCTGCCGTGTGGGACCCGCTGATCGAGCGCTACGACCTGAGCCGCCGCGTCACAGTGCACTCGTACGAAGAGATCCGCAATCGGATGGACGAGGAGCACCCTGATCACAAGAAGTTCTACGACCGCGCAGAGGATGCGGCGCTTGTCATCGTCGACGAGGCGCACAACCTGCGCAACGCGGGTGCTGCGCGCTCCGCCGCGCTCGACCGCATCATCCTCGCGGGCAAGCACCCCAAAAAGGTTGTGCTGTTGACGGCGACACCGGTCAACAACTCGCTGGCCGACCTCGAGACGCTCATCAAATACTTTGTACGAGACGACTCTCGCTTTGCCGCACTCGGCATTCCGTCAATCAAGCAGTACATCAAGCAGGCGCAGAAGCTCGACCCCGAAGCCCTCACCCCGGCTCATCTGTTCGACCTCATGGACCAGGTGTCGGTGCGCCGAACCCGTCGCTTCGTCAAGACGCACTACACCGGTGACACTGTGCCGGGCCCGGGCGGAACGAAGATCGTCGTCGAGTTCCCCGATGCCCACGTCTATCGGGTCGATTACGAGCTCGACGAGCCCGGTGAGACGCTCGTAGACGCGGTCACCTACGCGCTCGACATTCCCGAGGCAGAGAAGCACGTCGCCGCATTCGAACAGCGCCGCGGCGACCCTGGGCGCCTGCTGCTCTCGAGGTACGCGCCCAGCGCGTACCTCAAGACCAAGAAGCTCGATGCCACTCAGGTGTCGAATATGGGCCTGCTGCGCTCTGCCCTGCTGAAGCGCCTCGAGTCGTCGCCACGAGCCCTCGCGAGCACCCTCGACGTGCTCATTCGAGCCCATGAAGGGTTCCTGAGCGGGCTCGATGACGGCTACGTGCTCATCGGCGGAGCCCTGCGCGACTACGTCAACTCTGAGTCAGAAGACCTCGACGAGATCGTCGAGCAACTCGACGACGACAAGTCGCACCAGGCCACGCCAGCAGAGTTGTTCCACGCCGACCTCCTCGCATCAGACGTGAAGCTCGACCTCGAGTTGCTCTTCAGCCTTAGGCAGAAGGCGCTCGACGCGGCCGGTGCGGACGACCCTAAGGCAGGCCGCCTCGTCGACGAGTTTGCGACGATCGCGGCGGATGCCCGACCCGCCAGCCCGCGCGGCATCAGCTCTAGTGACCGCCGCAAGGTGATCGTCTTCTCGACCTATGCCGACACCATCCGTGATCTGCACGAGCGCTTGAGCGAGGCGCTCGGGGCTGCGCCTACCGGCACACCCCTGGACGACTATCGCGGTCGGCTCGCGCCCCCGATCATCGGCGAGTACGCATCCGGCAAGACCGGCGGAATCGACCAGATCTCCCGGGCGCGGGCGGTCGCCGGCTTCGCGCCTCGCACGGCGGGGCGGCTCGACGACGATGGTGTGCCCCAGGATGACGACGAGTACGACATCCTCCTTACGACCGACGTGCTCGCCGAGGGTGTGAACCTTCAGCAGGCGGCACACATCATCAACTACGACCTGCCTTGGAACCCGATGCGCATCGTGCAGCGGCACGGCCGTGTCGACCGCATCGGCAGCCAGCACGCCGAGATCGCTCTCGGAGTCTTCTTCCCGACCGACCACCTCGACGAGTTCCTAAAGCTCGAGCAGACGCTCGTGCGCAAGTTGCGGCAGGCCGACGCCGCGGTCGGCACCGGGGTCGTGCTCCCGGGCGTGAGTGCGTACGGCCCGCAGGACTTCTTCAACCCCGACGAGATCGTCGGCGAGATCGAAGCGCTCGTCGAGAGCGGCGGAGGCTCCGCGGCGGGCTCAGGCGAGGAATATCGCCGGCGGCTCGCCGACGCCCTCGACCGTCAGCCCGCGCTGCGCGCCGAACTCGAGGCGTTGCCGCATGGCATCGGCAGCGGGTTCGTCAATCCTGCCGTCGAAGGCAACGTCTTCGTCTTCTGCATGCGCATGGGCGGCAGCGATCGCGTGTGGTTCCGCAACGTGCACGTCGACGCGTCGTGGCAGCCGCTGCCCGGTGACGAGGGTGCTGAGTGGAAAGTGGAAGACGACACACTGTCGTCGCTCGTGGCCGCCGATCCCGGAGCGTTGGATCGAGAGCGTACCTTGACCGACGAGGCCTTCTCGGGCGCATATGAGGCGTGGGCAATTGCCCGCGACCACGCGTACGACGAGTGGATGGCCGGCACCGACCCGAACTCCCTCACCGCCACTCTGCCCAAGGCGTTCCGCGATGCGGCTGCGCTGGCAATGGACCACGGTGCCACGCTCGGGCAGGCAAAGCAGGTGGAACTGGTGCGCCGCCTCAAGTCTGTGCCCAGCGTGAAGGCCGCTCGCGCAATGCGCCAAGAGCTCAAGGCGGAGCTGAGTGCCACAGAGCAACTGAAGGCGATCTCAGACGTGCTCGACCGGTTCGGCATTCAGCCAGCGGAGAAGGTTGAGCCACTGCCGGTCATTCGCATCGATGAAGTGCGATTGGTTGCGTGGATGGCAGTGAGAGGATCTCAATCGGCGTCAACGGAGGTGGGCTGATCGCCTATTGAGCTGACGAGTCGGGGAGGCGTCTATTTGCCGCGACCCGGCTACTAGCGAGAGGCCGCCTGAGCGGCACGAGGAAGTTCGACGGTGGTGACAGCGGCTGGCCGAGTTCATCGCGCCGATGTACCTCAACCATCTCCGGGCGGCACCAAGACAACCCACGGCGCCTTCCGGCGCGCGAGAATCACGCTCAGGATGTCGTGTGCGATCCACTCGGTGCGGTCGGGGAGGGCGCTGGGCGGCCAGGTCCAGTGGTGGTTGCCGGCGGCATCCATCGGGCCGGTGTGGGAGCGCAAGATGACCAGATCGGCCGGGGTGCGCGAGAGGGAGAAGCGTGGTGCATCCGCGAGGTCGCCGCGGTAGTCCAGCGTGGTGGTGCCGCCGAGGGGGAGCGCGTCGAGAGTGCTAGAGAGGTCGGCCTTGAGCCAGCTGACGCCGAGCTTCATCGGGATGAAGTGCGGCTTGCCGAGGTAGTCGTAGGCGCTGGCGCGCGTCAGCTCGGGGCGGGTTGATTCTGGCGTGGTCATGGGGTGTCCCATCCGGGGCAGCGCCCCATCGAACCTTGCGGCCCACCGATCGGCGGGTCGCCCGTTCTTGCCCTGGGGCACCCGGAAGTCGATGACTCGGGTTGCCGCGCGGCCGGCCAGGTACCGAAAGCCGCGACTCGTGAACGTGAGGTGAGGGTAGCGCGGGGGTGCGACATCCGCGGTCAGGGTGGGTGGTCTCGATACGCCGCTTTGCGGCTACACGACCAGCGGGAGAGGGGCTACTCGACCGGCGCGAGCGCCTTCCGCGCCGGCACCGCACACGCGACCATCCCGCGCAACCGCACTACGAGGGCGACCGCGGTGAGGGCGAGGGCTCCGATCGCGAGGAATGGCTGGATCGGCGCGAACCAGGTGATCGCACCCGAGTAGCCGAGGGCCAGCAGGGCGAGTTTGTTGCAGACCGGGCATCCCACGGCGAACCACGCGAGGATTCCGCCGGCGAGGCCGAGGCGGGAAGTGCGGCGGTCTTCGGGGGTGGTTACTTCGGGGGAGGTCTCGACGGGCTCGACCCGCGAGTTCGCGTGGGAGGTCTCGACGGGCTCGACCCGCGGCTTGATGTAGGTGGCGACGAGCAGGCCGCTCAGGGCGGAGGTGAGGAGCCAGACCGGGTAGTTCCACCAGACCGGCTCGATGTCGCGGGCGAAGAAGTCGTTGGGGATGAGCACGGTCGCGTACCCGATCAGCAGCGCCACCCCGACGGCCGAGGCGAGGGCGACCAGCCACTGGCGGCGGTCGAGGGAGGCGAAACCCTGG
>CALRZA010000182.1:0-4907 GCA_943372535.1 Auritidibacter sp. Marseille-P8566 | reverse complement strand
AGTGAGGCCGTAGCCACGCAGGGTCTCGAGCACGAACTCGAGCTGGCTCGCGACCTCGCCCTTGACCTGGTCCGGGGTCACGTAGATGTGCGCGTCGTCCTGGGTGAGCCCGCGCACGCGCGTGAGCCCCGAGAGCTGACCGCTCTTCTCGTAACGATAGACAGTGCCGAACTCCGCAAGCCGCAGGGGCAGCTCGCGATAGGAGCGGCCCCGAGCGCGGAAGATCAGGTTGTGCATCGGGCAGTTCATGGGCTTGAGGTAGTAGTCCTGACCCTGCCGCGTGACGTGGCCGTCGGCATCCACCTCTTCATCGAGGTGCATCGCGGGGAACATGCCGTCCTTGTACCACTGCAGGTGACCGCTGGTCTCAAAGAGGTTCGCCTTGGTGATGTGCGGCGAGTAGACCTGCTCGTACCCGTTGGCGATGAGCCGCTCGCGCATGTAGTTCTCGATCTCGGCGCGCACGATCCCGCCCTTGGGGTGGAAGACCGCCAACCCCGAGCCGATCTCGTCGGGGAACGAGAAGAGATCGAGCTCGGAGCCGAGCTTGCGGTGGTCGCGCTTGAGCGCTTCCTCCTGGCGCGTCTGGTACTCGCGCAGTTCGTCCTTCGACGGCCACGCCGTGCCGTAGATGCGCTGAAGCTGCTTGTTCTTCTCCGAGCCGCGCCAGTAGGCCGCCGCGTTGCGCACGAGGGCCCAGCCGTTGCCGATCATGCGGGTGTTGGGCAGGTGCGGGCCGCGGCAGAGGTCCTTCCAGTAGACCTCGCCGGTCTTGCCGTCGACGTTGTCGTAGATCGTGAGCTCGGCACCACCGACCTCGACGGACTCGCCGTCCTGTCCCTCGTCGGCCGCGCCGCCCTTGAGACCGATGAGCTCGAGCTTGTAGGGCTCGCCCGCCAGCTCGGCGCGCGCCTCGTCCTCCGTGACGACGCGGCGCTGAAAGCGCTGGCCCTGGCGGATGATGCGATCCATCGCCTTCTCGATCGCCTTGAGGTCCTCCGGCTGGAAGGCCTCGACGACATCGAAGTCGTAGTAGAAGCCGTCGGTCACGGGCGGGCCGATGCCGAGCTTGGCCTCCGGGTTGATCGACTGCACGGCCTGTGCGAGCACGTGCGCCGCGGAGTGCCGCAGGATGTTGAGCCCGTCGGGCGAGTCGATCGTCACCGGCTCGACGGTGTCGGTCGTCTCCACGGTCGCCGCGAGGTCCTTGAGGTCGCCGTTGACGCGCATGGCGACGACGGAACGGTCAGTGAAGAGGTCGAATCCGGTCTGGCTCACCCGTCAACTTTAGCGGCGCAGGATGCGCGCCAGCCGCCATGCCGCGGTCAGCAGCCGGGCGCGCCGATCTGCTCCGCGATGCGCACGTACGCCTCGTTGCCGGCGGTCGGGTTGCGGAAGGTCACGCCCGGCAGGTCGCGCAGACTCGTGGCCTCGACGATCGGCGTGTAGTCCTCCGCCTTGGCGACGTACATCTCGCTGATGATGCTGAGGTCGGTGCGGTACTCCTCGGGCCAGCGGGTTGCGAGCCCGTCGAGGGATGCCGCGGCTTGTGCGTCGGCGTCGCGGGCCGTGGTCGCGGCGACCACGATCTGTTCGAGGGTGCTCGACTCGCCCTCCCACACCGCGTTGAAGGCGAGGTCGGCGTCGTTGGCCGGGCAGATGATCGAGAGGAACTCGGGCGCGAGGTCAGGAGCCGGCTCGGGGTCGGGCGCCGCGCACCCCGTGACCAGGAGCAAGCCGACGGCGGCGACGACCGCCGCCCGGGTCATCCGCAATCGATGCTCTCGGTGCCGAGCGCGTCGACGACGCGCTTCGCGGCCGCGTTGCCGTCGGTCACATCGCCGAACTCGAAGGTCGTCAGCGGCGCCAGACTCGTCGCCTCAGCGATCTGCGCGTAGTCGGCCGACTTGCCGGTGTACAGGTCTTCGACCAGCGCGAGGTCGGCGTGGAACTCCTCGGGCCAGCTGTCGGTGAACGCCACGATCGCCTCTGCGGTGACGGTGTCTTCATCTCGCGCAGTCACGGCGACCGCGACGATCTCCTCGAGCGTGGAGTTCTGATTCAGCCACACGTCGGCGAAGGCCTCCTCGGCGATGACCGCGGGGCAGAGCGCGTCGGCAAACTGCTCCACCAGCTCGTCGTTCGACGGCACGACCGCGGTCGGGCTAGGGTCTGTCGTCGGCGCCGTCGTGGTCGTGCATCCGACGAGAGCGGCCAGCACCAGCGCGCCGGCAAGAACAGTGAGGGGTCGCAACGACATGGCAGTCCCTTCGACAGGATCGGGTGGCTCATCCTCCCAGATCGCATGGAGGACGTCACGTCTCCCCGCCGCAAAGGGAAATGGCCCGGAGCGACTCCGAGCCATTTCAGGTGTGGGCGGTACTGGGATCGAACCAGGACGGCCCGCTCAGAGCGAACGCGTCAGCGTTCGCGCGGGCCGTCGGTCGCCGGCTCGATCCGGAAAAGACGAAGACCCGAGATGGTCGTCTCGGGTCTTCTTCGGTGGGCGGTACTGGGATCGAACCAGCGACCTCTTCCGTGTCAGGGAAGCGCGCTACCGCTGCGCCAACCGCCCAGGATTTGTGTTGTGCTTGTGATGTTTCTGCGAGGTGGCGACGGGATTTGAACCCGTGTACACGGCTTTGCAGGCCGTTGCCTCGCCTCTCGGCCACGCCACCGTGCGTGGTCAGTTTCAGCAACCTGACACTGTCCACTCGAGCGGATGACGAGATTCGAACTCGCGACCCTCACCTTGGCAAGGTGATGCGCTACCACTGCGCCACATCCGCACTGCCCGCATTTCTGCGTGCTACATGACTGTAACGGATGGAACGCGAGAGAGCCAATTCATGACAGGCGAGTGTCGAAACCTATGGCAAGATTGAGGCCGCGGGCGATTGGCGCAGTTGGTAGCGCGCTTCCTTCACACGGAAGAGGTCATCGGTTCGAGTCCGGTATCGCCCACCACTCCCGCTCATCTCCTCCCCGTAGGCTGGCCCCATGGCGAACCCGAAGCGTGGCGTGCTGCGCGAGTTCTTCAGCGGTGTCGCCCTTCTGGGCCGAGGACTGCGGGTCTGGGCGACCGCCCCGAAGCTCATGCTGCTGGGGATGATCCCGGCGCTCATCGTCGGATCGGTCGTGCTTGTCGGCATCATCTCGCTCGCGCTCAATGTCGAGAATCTCGCGGCTATCAGCACCCCGTTCGCCGACCGGTGGGACGAGCCGTGGCGCACCGGCATCCGCGTCGTCTTCGGTCTGTCCTTTCTCGCCGTCGCGATCGTCATCGTGATGTTCACCTTCACGACGGTGACCCTCGTGATCGGCGATCCCTTCTACGAGCGCATCTGGCGGCACGTCGAGGGTCGGTTCGGGGAGGTGCCCGACCTCGGTCCGCGCGGATTCTGGCGGGCCTTCTGGATCGGCCTGGGCGCGGGGCTGCGCATCCTCATCCCGACGATCTTTCTCGGGATCGGCCTGTTCGCGCTCGGCTTCATCCCGCTCGTCGGACAGATCCTGGTGCCCGCGGTGGGCGCGCTCGTGGGCGGATGGTTCCTCACGCTGGAGCTCACGGGTCGCGCCTTCGACTCCCGCGGCCGCACCCTGCGCGAACGTCGCCGCACGCTCGGTGCCAGTCGCGCCGCCACGGTGGGATTCGGTGCGGCGACCTACCTGAGCTTCTTGGTGCCGCTCGGCGCCGTGATCATGATGCCGGCGGCGGTCGCCGGGTCGACGCTGCTGGCCCGCCGCGCTCTGGGCGAGGACTACGCTCCGCCGGTCAGGGCACGGACAACGGCCCCGCGAATCGAGCCGTCACCCCCGGGCTGACCAAGACCGAGTCCGGATGCCGTGACGCGACCCCCGCGAAGCCCGCGGCCTCGAGCAGGGTGTCATCGAGTTCCAGGAGCTCCGCAGCCGCGAGCAACCACCGCTCGTGCGTGTTGGGCAGGAAGATCGTGCGCCCGAACCGCGACGTCGACAAGCCCCAGCGCGCGGTGAGGAAGTCGGCCAGCGGGTCGTCGACGACCGGGGTTCCCGTGCCCCGCACGACGATGCGGGTGCGCCCCCGGGAGAGATGGCGCTGCGCGGTGTAGGTGGTCGTGTCCCCGGCGATGTCCATCGTCGTGCGCGCCCAGACGTACGGGATCGAGAACGCCGCGCGCGCCGCGAGCACGGCAGCGAGGCGCGAGGCCTCCAGCGACAGGAAGACGACGCTGCGGCGGCCAGCCGCATCCACGCCGTAGAGGCGAACGTTGATCTCGGGGAACGAGCCGAAGAAGGGCACAGGCGGACTGCCGAGCAGCGTCGCTCCCCCGAGATGGAAGGCGATGAGCCCGACCCAGCTGCTGCCGTCGTACTCGTCGGGGCGCACGCCGCGCGGGAGCAGCGGGGCCACGACCGACGAGTCGACCCGCCAGTGCAGAAAGGCGAGTTGCGTCCAGTGCTGGCTCGCCACCTCGCGACCCGGAAGCCGCGGCGGCTCGGGGGCGATGGGGTCGATCACCGGGCGTCGCTCGCCGTGGCCACGCGTTGCCGCGGGCGCACCGGCGTGACGGCGGGCACCACCCGCAGCGCGAACCACAGGGCGAACGAGACGCCGCAGGAGTAGGCCGCGACCCCGACCGTGGCGATCAGCTGCTCGAGCAGGAACGAGATCTGGCCGGTGAAGAGGAAGCCGGTGCCCGTGGCGAGCAAGCCCAGCAGCACGAGGCCCGTCGTTCCGGCGATGAGGTGCGATCCGACCACGAACCACTGCTGCCGTCGACTGCGCGAGATGCGGTGGATCGTGAAGAGACAGGCCGCCGCGCCCGCGAGCAATCCGGCCGCGGCCGCGGAGACCGGGCTGAACAGCGGTGCCCCGGCCGTGATCGCGACGAGTCCGCTGAGCAGACCGGCGGCCACCGCGCTCA
>CALRZA010000181.1:0-4928 GCA_943372535.1 Auritidibacter sp. Marseille-P8566 | reverse complement strand
CAGCGGGCACGGCTCGCACGAGGTGTAGAGCGTCGCGCCCGCGAGGGAGAAGTCCCCGACCGCCTGACACGCGGCGCGGATCGCGACAACCTCCGCGTGTGCGGTGGGGTCGAGGGTAGCCGTGACGCGGTTCTGGCCCTCGGCCAACGTCATCCCGTCGCGCACGATCACGGCACCGAACGGTCCGCCGCCCGCGGCGACGTTCTCCGTGGCCAGGGTGATCGCGCGCGCGATGAACGCCTCATCGCTCACCGGCAGCACCGTCACGCGAGCCCCGCCGAGTGGCGCCAGGCGTCGTGCGGCGCGGGAGCGTCATCGCGCAGCACCTGCGCCTCGATGAGCCCGTAGGCTCGGTCGGCGGCGACGAAGACCTCGCCGTGGTTCTCGAGACCGAAGGGCTCGAGGTCGACGATGAAGTGATGCTTGTTGGGGGCCGCGAGCCGGATCTCCACGAGCTCCGGCACCGCCTCGAGGGCGGCCTTGCCCATGTGCCAGAGCGTCTGCTGCAGCGCGAGCGACTGCAGGGTCGCGTACTCCCGCACGAGGATCTGCTTGATGCGCGCGTAGGCGGCGTTCCAGTCGACGTCGGTCGTGCCGAACCGCCAGCGGGCCGTGAGCGAGGTCGCCATCACGCGGTCGTGAGTCTCCTGCAGCGTCGTGTACTCGTCGGTGAGGAAGCCCGCGAACTCGCTGCCGGTCGATTTGAGGATCACGAAGTCCTTGAATCCGCCGATGACGTACTCGCCGGTGGCATCCACCGTGATCGCGGCGGTGCGCACCTCCTGGCCCTCGCGCACCCAGGTGTGGTCGTGCTCGACGCCGTCGATGACGGCGCGCTGCCACGCGAAGTTCTCGATCTCGATGCGCGCGCCCTCGACGGGCTCGACGTCGTGCACGAAGTGGCGGGCCAGCGCGAGGCCGTACTGCTCGATCGAGTCGATGCCGACCTTCTTCGCGAACGCGAAGGCGGTGTTCTTCTGCGTGTCGGTCGGCAGCACGTTCGACTGGTCGCCGTGGAGGTAGGCGGGGGCGAAGGGTCCGCGCAGCGCGGTCGTCACGTTGAGGTCGTGGATCTCGTGCCGCGCGGTGTCACGCTCGATGCGCACGACCCGTGACTCGGCCTTGCCGTACTGGTTGTCTCCGAGGATGATCGCCATGCCCTGATTGTGTCAGGTGCGTGTTGCGGCGAGGTTACCTCTCCAGCAGCTCGCCGCTCGGCAGAGCATCCGCTCCCAGGTCCACCCGCCGTCCGCGCAGCCACGTGCCGCGCACGACGCCGCGCAGCGTGCGACCCTCGTAGGCGCTCACCGGGTTCTTGTGGTGCAGCTCCGCGGCGTGCACCGTGAACTCCGCGTCGGGAGCGAAGATCGCGAGGTCGGCGTCGGCACCCACGGCGAGGCGGCCCTTCCGGGAGAGCCTCACGAGGTCGGCCGGTCCCCGCGACATCCGGTCGATGATCGTCGCGAGCGGGATGCCGCGGCGCGCGGCTTCGGTCCACACCGCGGCCAACCCCAGCTGCAGCCCCGCGATGCCGCCCCACGCCTCGGCGAAGTCGCCGTCGCCGCGGTACTTGAGCTCGGGTGTCGCGGGGGAGTGGTCGGTCACCACGATGTCGATGTCGCCGGCCACGAGCGCCTCCCACAGGGCGTCGCGGTTCGCCGCGTCCCGAATGGGCGGGCAGCACTTGTACTGCGTGCCGCCCTCGGGCACCTCCTCCTCGGCGATCGTGAGGTAGTGCGGGCAGGTCTCGACCGTGATCGGCAGTCCCTCGGCGCGGGCGGTGCGCAGCATTGGCAGGGCGGCCGCTGAAGAGAGATGCAGGATGTGCGCGCGGGCGCCGGTGCGACGCACGGCGTCGATGACGTTCTGGATCGCGGTCAGCTCGGCGGCATCCGGGCGCGACTCGACGAAGCGATGGTAGTCGCGACCGCCGTCGTTGCCGTGGGCGTCGAGCACGGTCGGGTCCTCGGCGTGCACGATGAGCAACCCGTCGAACGCGGCGAGCTCGGTCAGTGCCGCCTCGAGCTGGGTCACATCGAGGTGGCCGAACTCGTCGACGCCGCTCGGGGCCAGGAACGCCTTGAAGCCGAAGACTCCGGCCTCGTGCAGGGCGCGCAGCGAGCCGAGGTTCTCGGGCACGGCGCCGCCCCAGAAGCCGGTGTCGACGACCACCTTCGGTCGGGCGACCTCGCGCTTGACGGCGAGGGCCTCGGTCGAGGTCGTCGCAGGGATGCTGTTGAGCGGCATGTCGATGATCGTCGTCACCCCTCCCGCGGCCGCCGCTCGCGTCGCCGAGGCGAAGCCTTCCCACTCCGTGCGGCCGGGTTCGTTCACATGAACGTGGCTGTCGACGAGACCCGGGATGAGCACCTCGTCGGGGGCGAGCTCCACGCGCTCCCGCGCGTCGAACGGGCCGTCGCCGATCGCCACGATCACGCCCCCGTCGACCGCGAGTTCGGCCGCGCGAACGACGCCGTCGATGAGGGCCGAAGCCGCGCTGATCACCAGGTCGTAGCGGTGGGTCATAGGGGTGTCCGTCTTCGTGTCGGGAGCGTGTCGGCGCCTCGTCGGGGCCGGTCTCTCATTGAAACAGACCGATCGGGCGCGCCACGAAAAGGTAACCTGCGCGCAACACCGCGCTGCCATGATGAGCGCCATGACGATCACGCTCGATCACTGCCCGAAGAACATGGAGTACGGGCCGTGCGGCGGCGTGGACTTCGACGGCTCGTGCGAGGTCTCTCCCCATCGCTGCACGTTCCTCGAGCTGCCGACGGTGCGCTGGCACGGCGTCGTGGCCACCGACGAGCCGGGCCACTCCGACCCGGTGCCCGACCCCGCCGTCTCGGCGGGCGCGACGCGCATGCGCGAGCTGCTCGCGATCCGGCAGATCGTCGTCGCCGACTTCCCCGCGCGCGCCCTCGACGCCGCGTCGATCACCGAGGTGGGCGGCATCCTCGCCGGCGAGGTGGATGCCGTGCTCGCGGGTGATGCGGGCGCCGCCCGGGTGCAGTTCCCGCCCGCGTATCGTGCGTCGCTCATCCGCGCGACCGGGCTCGAGGTGTGGACGGGGTTCAACTGCCGCGACCGCAACCGCGTCGCGATGGAGGGCGAGCTCGCCGCCCTCGCACACGTCGGGGTGGCCGGGGTGCACTGCGTCACGGGCGACCACACCAAGACCGGGCAGCGTCCCGACGCGACGCCCGTCTTCGATCTCGACTCGACGGAGGCCGCGGCCCTCGCCCGGGCAAACGGACACCTCGTTTCGGTCGCCGAGGCTCCCGCGACCCCGCCCGTCGACCGTCGGCCCGAGCGACTACTTGAGAAGCAGAACGCGGGCGCCGAGCTCTGCTACGTGAACCACTGCGGGGGCGCGGATGCCGTGGGCCGCTTCATCACCCGCGCGCGCGACACGGGCGTGACGCTCGGCTTCATCGCGTGCATCCCGATCATCCTCGATCACGAGTCGGCGAGCCTGCTGCGCACGTTCACGACCCTCGTGCTTCCGGACGGCTATGTCGACGGCATCCTCGCGGCATCCGATCCGCTGGAGGCCGGCATCCGGGCGGCGATCGAGCTCGGACGGGACTTCCTCGCCCTCGACGGCGTCGTCGGCGTCGACCTGTCCGGAGGCGCGAGCCCCGGGCGCGAGGCCTGGTACTCCGAGGCCCTCGTGCGCATCACGCAGGGGCTCCGCGCGTGAGCGACTTCTGGGATGCCCGGTACGCCGCAGCCGCCGCCTCCGACGACACCGTGTGGTCGCTCGAGCCCAACGCGTGGATCGCGGCGACGGTCGGCGACCTCACCCCCGGCACCGCTGTCGACCTCGGGGCTGGGGAGGGCCGCAACGCCCTGTGGCTCGCGAGCCTCGGCTGGCGCGTCACCGCGGTCGACTTCTCGGCGGTCGGCCTCGAGACCGGTCGCCGCCGCGCCGAGAGCCTCGGCCTCGAGGTGACGTGGGTGACGGCGGATGCCACCACCTGGGTCGCACCGCACCCCGTCGATCTCGTGGTGATGGCCTACCTCCAGCTGCCCGTCGCGGCGTTCGCGGCCGCCGTCGCTCGGGCCACGGAGTCCCTCGCCGCCGGCGGCACCCTCGCCCTGATCAGCCACGACCGCGACAACCTCACGCGCGGCGTCGGCGGGCCGCAGGATCCCGCGATGCTCACGACGGTCGACGAGCTGACGGCGGCGGCATCCGGGCTCGCGATCGACCGATGCGAGCAGTTCGAGCGCGTGACCGCTGCCGGCACCGCGATCGACACCGTCTTGGTCGCGCGCCGCGCCTGAGGCCGGCCGGGTCAGCCCGCGAGGTACCCGATGCGCCAGGTGCCGTCGACGAGCGTGTACTCGGCGCGGCGCGAGGCCGTGTCGGGGTTCGAGCCCCAGAACGTCATGCGGATCGGACGGATGAGGTAGCCGATCCATGTGCTGGGCTGCTCGAACTGTCCGTCGTGCTCGGCCTGGAACGCGCTCCACTGCGCCACGCGCTGCTCGAGCGGCAGCTGGGCGAACTCGATCGAGTTGAGCCAGGCGAGCTGCTTCAAGTAGGGGGAGCGGCGTTCGTAGGCCTGAGCGAGTTCGGCATCCGCCGCGATCTCGGCTCGACCTTGCACGACGAGCTGGCGTGTGAAGTTGGGCCAGAGCAACGTGATCGCGACGCCCGGATTCGCCGCGATATCGGCGACCTTGCGTGAGCGGGCGTCGGTGTGAACGTAGAAGCCCTCGCGGTCGTACTCCGTGAGCAGCAGGGTTCGCGCGTCGGCGACGCCCTCGGGCGTCACGGTCGAGAGCGTGAGCTGGGGTCGCTCGGGCACGTCGTTGGCGGGCAGCCAGGCGTCGAGCAGCTCCCACGGGTCCGCGGGGGCGTCGACCGGCAGCCAGCCGCCGGGCGCGGCGCTCACGGTGCCTCGGAGGTCGGGGCGTCC
>CALRZA010000180.1:0-5004 GCA_943372535.1 Auritidibacter sp. Marseille-P8566 | reverse complement strand
CTTGGCGTCGCCTTCGCCGACGCCCCGGTTGTGTGGGCTGCGGAGCCGTGTTAGGCGTCGATGACGACGAGAAGGTCGCCGGCATCCACCTGCTGAGTCGTCGGGATCGCGAGGCGCGAGACGGTTCCGGCGACCGCTGCCGTGATCGCCGCCTCCATCTTCATCGCCTCGATCGACGCGACGACCTGGCCGGCCTCGACGCGGTCGCCTTCCGCGACCTGGAGCGTCACGACCCCGGAGAACGGAGCGGCGACGTGACCGGCACGGGCGGGGTCGGCCTTCTCGGCCGACTTCACGTCGACCGTGATCGAGAGGTCACGCACGAACACCGGTCGCAACTGCCCGTTCAGGGTCGCCATGACGGTGCGCATGCCCTTCTCATCGGCCTCGCCGATCGCCTCGAGACCGACGAACAGGCTGACGCCCTTGGCGATGTCGATGACGTGCTCCGCGCCCTGCTTGAGGCCGTAGAGGTAGTCGATCGTGTCGACCTTCGACAGGTCGCCGTAGGCCTCGCGGCTCGCCTCGAAGATCTTGGTCGGCGCCGGGAAGAGCAGTCGGTTGAGCGCAGCGCGGCGCTCCGCGGGCTCGCCGGCGAGGGCGGCGGCATCCTCGGTCGAGATCGGCTCGACCCCGATCTTGACCGTGCGGCCCGCAAGCACCTTCGAGCGGAAGGGCTCGGGCCATCCCCCGGGCAGCTCTCCGAGCTCGCCCGCCATGAAGCCGATGACCGAATCCGGGATGTCGTACTTGTCGGGGTTCTGCTCGAAGTCGGCCGGGTCGGCGTTGGCCGCCGCGAGCGACAGGGCGAGGTCGCCGACGACCTTCGACGAGGGCGTCACCTTCGGCGGACGGCCGAGGATGCGGTTGGCCGCGGCGTACCAGTCCTCCACCTTCTCGAACTGGTCGCCCAGGCCGAGCGCGATCGCCTGCTGGCGCAGGTTGGAGAGCTGACCGCCCGGGATCTCGTGGCGGTAGACCCGCCCGGTCGGACCAGCCAGCCCCGACTCGAAGGGCTGGTACGCGTGGCGCACGGCCTCCCAGTAGGGCTCGAGGTCGCTGACGGCGTCGAGCGAGAGGCCGGTGTCGCGCGGGGTGTGTGCGAGGGCCGCGACGAGAGCGGAGGCGGAGGGCTGGCTCGTGGTGCCAGCCATCGGCGCACTCGCGACGTCGACCGCGTCGGCGCCGGCCCGAGAGGCCGCCAGAAGGGTCGCCAGCTGGCCGCCCGCGGTGTCGTGGGTGTGCACGTGCACCGGCAGGTCGAACCGCTCGCGCAGGGCCGTCACGAGGTCGTAGGCGGCTTCGGCGCGCAGGAGTCCGGCCATGTCCTTGACGGCGAGGATGTGGGCCCCGGCCTCGACGATCTGCTCGGCAAGGCGCAGGTAGTAGTCGAGCGTGTAGAGCTTCTCGTTCGGGTCGAGCAGGTCGCCGGTGTAGCAGACGGCGACCTCCGCGACGGCCCGCTCGGTCGCGAGCACCGCGTCGATCGCGGGGCGCATCTGCGACACGTCGTTGAGCGCGTCGAAGATCCTGAAGATGTCGACGCCGCTGGCCGAGGCCTCGCTCACGAACGCATCGGTGACCTCGGTCGGGTAGGGCGTGTAGCCGACGGTGTTGCGGCCGCGCAGCAGCATCTGGATCGCGACGTTCGGCAGGGCTTCGCGCATCGCGACGAGGCGCTCCCACGGGTCCTCGGCGAGGAACCGGAGGGCGACGTCGTAGGTCGCTCCGCCCCAGGCCTCGACCGACAGCAGGCCCGGCGTGAGCCGCGCGACATGGGGCAGCACCGCGACCAGGTCACGGGTGCGCACGCGGGTCGCCAGGAGCGACTGGTGGGCATCCCGGAACGTCGTGTCGGTCACGGCGAGGGCGGTCTGCGCGCGCAGCTCGGCGGCGAAGGCGGCGGGGCCGACCGCGAGCAGGCGCTGACGCGAGCCGTCGGGAGCGGGCACCGACAGGTCGACCGCCGGCAGCTTGAGGCTCGGCTCGATCACGCCGGCGCCGTCGCCGTTGGGCTGGTTGACGGTCACCTCGGCGAGCCAGTTGAGCACCTTGGTGCCGCGGTCCTTCGACTGGTGCCCGGTGACGAGCCACGGGCGCTCCTCGATGAACGAGGTGCTGAGGTCGCCGGCCACGAAGTCGGGGTCGTCGAGAACGGCCTGCAGGAACGGGATGTTCGTGGTGACGCCGCGCAACCGGAACTCGGCGAGACCGCGCCGGGCCCGCAGCACGGCGGCCCCGAAGTCGCGACCGCGGCAGGTCATCTTGACGAGCATCGAGTCGAAGTGCGGCGAGACCTGCGCGCCGGCCGCGACCGTGCCGCCGTCGAGGCGGATGCCCGCGCCGCCGGGCGACCGGTAGGTCGTGATCTTGCCGGTGTCGGGTCGGAATCCCGAGGCCGGGTCCTCCGTCGTGATGCGGCACTGCAGGGCCGCGCCGCGCAGGCGGAGGTTCTCCTGCTGGAGGCCGAGTTCCGCGAGGCTCTGCCCGTAGGCGATGCGCATCTGCGACTGCACGAGGTCGACATCGGTGACCTCCTCGGTCACCGTGTGCTCGACCTGGATGCGCGGGTTCATCTCGATGAACACGTGCTGACCCGCGCGCTCCCCCGCGGTGTCGAGCAGGAACTCCACGGTGCCGGCGTTGACGTAGTTGATCGACTTCGCGAAGGCGATCGCGTCGCGGTACATCGCCTGACGGATGCCCTCGTCGAGGTTCGGCGCCGTCGCGATCTCGATGACCTTCTGGTGTCGACGCTGCACCGAGCAGTCGCGCTCGAAAAGGTGCACCGTCTCGCCGTGTGCGTCGGCGAGGATCTGCACCTCGATGTGACGGGGGCGCACGACGGCCTGCTCGAGGAACATCGTCGGGTCGCCGAACGCGCTGTCGGCCTCGCGCATCGCGGCCTCGAGGGCCTCGCGCAGGTCCTCGGCCTTGTCGACGCGACGCATGCCGCGCCCCCCACCACCCGCGACGGCCTTGGCGAAGATCGGGAAGCCGATCTCGGCCGCGCCCGCAAGCAGCTCCTCGAGGTCACGGGAGGCCGGGGTCGACTTGAGCACGGGCACGCCCGCGGCGATCGCGTGCTCCTTGGCGGTGACCTTGTTGCCTGCCATCTCGAGCACGCGCGTGGGCGGACCGATGAAGGTGATGCCGGCATCCGCCGCCGCCTGCGCGAGGTCGGGGTTCTCGCTGAGGAAGCCGTAGCCGGGGTAGATCGCGTCGGCGCCCGACTCCGTGGCGACGCGGATGATCTCGGCGACGTCGAGGTAGGCCCGCACGGGGTGGCCCTTCTCCCCGATCTGGTACGCCTCGTCGGCCTTGAGCCGGTGCATGGAATTGCGGTCCTCCCACGGGAAGACCGCCACGGTCTTCGCCCCGAGCTCGAAGGCCGCGCGGAACGCACGAATGGCGATCTCACCACGATTGGCAACAAGGATTTTCGAGAACATCCGGTCCTTCCGATTCACGACAGCCTACGGTCAGGCGACACTGGCAATTCGCCCAACACTGCCCCGGTGAAGTGCTGGATTTAGGTTTCTTAACAGTAGTGAAGGTATCGTCGTTACTCGTGCACGTACTCAGCGTCAGTTCCCTCAAAGGGGGCGTGGGAAAGACCACGGTGACGCTCGGGCTCGCCTCCGCCGCCTTCGCTCGCGGCCTTCGCACCCTCGTCGTCGACCTCGACCCTCAGTCTGACGTCTCGACCGGCATGGACATCGATGTCACCGGTCACCTCAACGTCGCCGACGTGCTCGCCTCGCCCAAGGAGAAGATCGTGCGGGCCGCGATCGCACCCAGCGGCTGGACGAAGGGGCGCCCGGGCAAGGTCGACGTGCTCATCGGCTCGCCGTCGGCGATCAACTTCGATGGACCGCACCCCAGCATCCGCGACATCTGGAAGCTCGAGGAGGCCCTCGCCAACGTCGAAGCCGACTACGACCTCGTGCTCATCGACTGCGCCCCGTCGCTCAACGCGCTCACCCGCACGGCCTGGGCCGCGAGCGACCGCGTGACGATCGTCACCGAGCCCGGTCTGTTCTCGGTCGCCGCGGCCGACCGCGCGCTGCGGGCGATCGAGGAGATCCGTCGCGGTCTCTCGCCCCGGCTGCAGCCCTTGGGCATCATCGTGAACCGTCTGCGGTCGCAGTCGCTCGAGCACCAGTTCAGGATCAAGGAGCTGCGCGACATGTTCGGGCCGCTCGTGCTGAGCCCCCAGCTGCCCGAGCGCACGTCGCTGCAGCAGGCCCAGGGCGCCGCCAAGCCGCTGCACGTCTGGCCCGGCGAGAGCGCTCAGGAGATGGCGCGCTACTTCGACCAGCTGCTCGAGCGCGTCATGCGCACGGCGCGGTTGGGCGAGTTCGCCAACGAGGGCCTGTAGAGCCCGCTGCGCTGCGGTTCAGCGCGCTCAGCTGGCGCGAACGGCGCGACGGCGAGCGAGCTCGTCCATCGGGTCTTCGGCGGGAACGCTGTCGAGCTCGACGAGGTCGGTCTCGACCTCGCGCAGCACCTTGCCGACGGCGATGCCGAAGACGCCCTGGCCGCGGCTGACGAGGTCGATGACCTCGTCGCTCGAGGTGCAGAGGTAGACGCTGGCGCCATCGCTCATGAGCGTGGTCTGAGCGAGGTCGTTGATGCCCGACTCGCGCAGCTGGTTGACCGCGACCCGGATCTGCTGAAGCGAGATGCCGGTGTCGAGCAGGCGCTTGACGAGCTTGAGAACGAGGATGTCGCGGAAGCCGTAGAGGCGCTGCGAGCCGGATCCGGCGGCGCCGCGCACGGTCGGCTCGACGAGCTGCGTGCGGGCCCAGTAGTCGAGCTGACGGTAGCTGATGCCGGCGGCCCGGGCGGCGACGGCGCCGCGATAGCCCGCGCTCTCGTCGAGCTCGGGCAGACCATCGGTGAAGAGGAGGCCCTCGAAGCGAGTGTCCTCGCTGCGGCTGAGCTCATTCATGGCCGACCTCTTTCATTGCACAAAACCCTCATGGTGAGGTTGAAACTGAA
>CALRZA010000179.1:0-5021 GCA_943372535.1 Auritidibacter sp. Marseille-P8566 | reverse complement strand
CCTTCACTCGCGTGCGGTTGCCCACGGCATCCGTGCCGTCCTTGAGGGTCTCGATGCGACGGATGTCGAGACGCACCGAGGCGTAGAACTTGAGCGCCTTGCCGCCCGCGGTGGTCTCGGGGCTGCCGAAGAAGACCCCGATCTTCTCGCGGAGCTGGTTGATGAAGATCATCGTCGTGTTGGTGGTGCTGAGACCACCGGTGAGCTTGCGCAGGGCCTGCGACATGAGGCGGGCCTGGAGTCCGACGTGGGAGTCCCCCATCTCGCCCTCGATCTCGGCGCGGGGCACCAGGGCCGCCACGGAGTCGATGACGATGAGGTCGATCGAGCCCGAGCGCACGAGCATGTCGGCGATCTCGAGCGCCTGCTCCCCCGTGTCGGGCTGCGAGACGAGCAGGGAGTCGATGTCGACGCCGAGCTTGGCCGCGTACTCGGGGTCGAGCGCGTGCTCCGCGTCGATGAAGGCGGCGATGCCGCCGGCGCGCTGGGCGTTGGCGATCGCGTGGAGCGTGAGCGTGGTCTTTCCCGAGGACTCGGGACCGTAGATCTCCACGATGCGACCGCGGGGCAGCCCGCCGATGCCGAGGGCGACATCCAGAGCGATGGATCCGGTGGGGATCACCTCGACGGGGGCGCGGTCGTCGCTGCCGAGCCGCATGACCGACCCCTTGCCGAACTGACGGTCGATCTGAGCGAGAGCGGTCTCGAGGGACTTCTCGCGGTCTGCTGCTGATGCCATAGCTTCTTCTCCTGCAGTTCGGCGGCCCGGTCATCCCGGTCGCTCTGGTGGCTGCCCATCGGCTGTCGCTCCGCAGGGGTCCGATGGTGCCAGGACCCCCGCCTCCCGACAAAGGCGTGTGGTGCTGCGCCCACGCTACGCCGCGGGACCGACATCGAGTCGATGCCACGGCGGTCGTGTGGGTGAAACTCGTCTTCGAGAAGACGTTAGGGAGAAGCTAGCACGCAGTCGAACGGATGTTCGACATCGGTTCGGCGTGTTCTCAGCGTTTCTTGGGCTCGCGGAGCCCCACCCCGTAGCGGCGGTTGGCGGGCACGTCGGTGGCGTCGCAGAGCGCGAGCCAGACCTCACGGGCATCCACCCCGGCGGCGATCGCCTGATCGGCGGTGCGCCCGCCGACCGCCCCGAGCACGAGGTCGCTCGTGAGCACGCGACCGTACTCCGCCCCGAACTCGTCGGTGACGGCCACTCGGAACTCGCTCAGGCGCACGGGGACCACGATACCGACGAAACGCCGAACGCCCCGGCGGACCGGGGCGTTCGGGTGAAGCGGATGCGCGTCAGCGCGAGACGAGGTCGGAGTCGAACTCCGCGACCAGGTCGTCGGGCAACGTGTCGGGGATCGTGTTCAGGCCCTCGAGAACGGCGAGTCGGTCGCCCACCTCGCGCATGATGACCGAGATCGGGGTGTCGAGGGCGTCGGCGACCGAGGCCAGGATCTCTGAGCTGGCCTCCTTCTGACCGCGCTCGACCTCGCTGAGGTACCCGAGCGCGACGCTGGCCTTGCTGGCCACTTGGCGAAGGGTACGGCCCTTCTGAAGTCGGAAGTCGCGGAGCACGTCACCGATTTCCTGTCGAACCAGAATCATTGGACCCTCCCCTTTCTGACGATCGTGCGGCCGAAGCGTGGTGCTGATGGCCAAGACTACCGCCACCGTTCCCACACTCTAACCGGCACACTCTGTGCGATGCGTGTGAATTCTCCACCTGTAACGAGATTGACACGAGCCCTATTCCCGGGGTCAATCCACTCGATCGCCGGTGGCCTCTCCGAGCAGCTCGGCGAGCACCCGAAGGGATTCGGAGACCGCCGCGCGGCGGATGTGCTGCCGGTCCCCGGAGAGCAGGAGAGACCTCACCTCGACCCGGTCGCCGAGCGCGAACCCGAGATGCACCGTGCCGACGGGATGCCCGTCCTGGGCCTCGGGACCGGCGACGCCCGTCGTCGAGATCCCGACGTCGGCGGGGCGTCCGGCGACGGCCAGACGAGTGCGTGCTCCCCGCGCCATGGCGATCGCGACCTCAGGATGCACGGGGCCGTGCTCGGCGAGCAGACGGGCATCCACGCCGAGAAGAGTGTGCTTGAGTTCGGTGCTGTAAGCGACCACCCCGCCGAGCACGCTGCCCGAGGCGCCCGGCGTCGCGATCAGCTCCGCCACGAGAAGGCCGCCGGTGAGGCTCTCGGCGACCGCGATGGTGAGGCCGCGCTGCAGGAGCACGTCCATCACCGGATCAGGCACGGCGCCGGTTCTCCCGCCACGCCTGCACGAGGTAGTCGATGCCCGTCACCAAGGTGAGAACGAGCGCGATCGCCATGGCGACCCAGTTGACCCACAGCACCCAGTCCCCCAGCACCGTGAAGAGCGGCACGAGGAAGAGCGAGATCGCGACGGACTGCGCGATGGTCTTGAGCTTGCCGCCCCGCGACGCCGGGATCACCCGGGTGCGCAGCACGGAGAAGCGCATCACGGTGATGCCGAGCTCCCGCACGAGGATGACGATGGTCACCCACCACCACAGCTCGCCGAGCACCGACAGCATGATGAGCGCGGCGCCCGTGAGCACCTTGTCGGCGATCGGGTCGAGGATGATGCCCAGGTTCGTGACGAGGTTGCGGCGGCGGGCCAGCGACCCGTCGACCCCGTCGGTCGCGATCGCGAGGATGAAGAGACCGGCCGCGAGCCAGCGCAGCAGGCCGTTCTGCCCCTGGTCGGCGATGAGCAGCACCACGAACACGGGCGCGAGCAGGATGCGCACGACGGTGATGATGTTGGCGACGTTGCCCGAACTGGCGGGCGTGTCACCCGCACTGGCGACGCGGCCGCGCATCGACTCGCGCACGGCCTCGGTGCGTCGGGCATAGGCGGACGCGGACGGGGCCGACGGAGCGTTCGGGGTGGAGTCCGCCTGCTCGCTCACGCGTCACTCCCGATCGGTCAGATTCCAGGCGTCCTCGTCGGCGTCGCCTTCGATCACATCGTATCCGCTCAGCGAGTCGGCGACCGCGTCACGCTGAGCCGGTCCGTCGTCGCCGCGCAGCCGCGCGAGCACGCCGGGCAGCTGCTCCGGGGTGACCATGACGTCTCGGGCCTTCGAGCCCTCGGAGGGCCCGACGATCTCACGAGACTCGAGCAGGTCCATGAGCCGGCCGGCCTTGGCGAAGCCGACGCGCAACTTGCGCTGCAGCATCGACGTCGAGCCGAACTGCGTACTCACGACGAGCTCGGCGGCCGCGAGCAGCAACTCGAGGTCGTCACCGATGTCGGCGTCGATCTGCTTGCGCTCGGCGGGGACCGCGACGTCGTCCCGGTACTCCGGGCGGGCCTGCGCGATGACGTGCTTGACGACCGCGGCGACCTCGTCTTCGGTGACCCACGCCCCCTGCACGCGGATCGCCTTGGAGGCGCCCATCGGCAGGAACAGCGCGTCGCCCTGGCCGATGAGCTTGTCGGCGCCCGGCTGGTCGAGGATGACGCGGCTGTCGGTCATGCTCGACACCGCGAAGGCGAGGCGCGACGGCACGTTGGCCTTGATGAGACCGGTGACGACATCCACCGACGGTCGCTGCGTCGCGAGCACCAGGTGGATGCCGGAGGCCCGCGCCAGCTGCGTGATGCGCACGATCGAGTCCTCGACGTCGCGCGGCGCGACCATCATGAGGTCGGCGAGCTCGTCGACGACGACGAGCAGGTAGGGATACGGGCTGAGCTTGCGCTCGCTGCCCGGCGGCAGCACGATCTCGCCCGCGACGACCGCGCGGTTGAAGTCGTCGATATGGCGGAAGCCGAACGACGCGAGGTCGTCGTACCGCATGTCCATCTCCTTGACGACCCAGGCGAGCGCCTCGGCGGCCTTCTTGGGGTTGGTGATGATGGGCGTGATCAGGTGCGGCACGCCCGCGTAGATCGAGAGCTCGACCCGCTTGGGGTCGATGAGCACCATGCGAACCTCGGCGGGCTTGGCCCGCATGAGCACCGACGTGATCATCGAGTTGACGAAGCTCGACTTGCCCGAGCCCGTCGACCCGGCGACGAGCAGGTGCGGCATCTTCGCGAGGTTCGCGACGACGAATCCGCCCTCGACGTCCTTGCCGAGACCGATCGTCATCGGGTGCACGCTGCGAGTGGATGCGGCCGACCGCAGCACATCGCCGAGCGAGACGATCTCGCGATCCTTGTTCGGGATCTCGACGCCGATCGCGCTCTTGCCCGGGATCGGCGAGAGGATGTTGACCTCGTTGCTCGCGACGGCGTAGCTGATGTTGCGGGCGAGCGCGGTGACGCGCTCCACCTTGACGCCGGGGCCGAGCTCCAGTTCGTAGCGGGTGACCGAGGGGCCGCGACTGAAGCCGGTGACGGCGGCATCCACCTGGAACTGCTTGAGCACCTCGGTGATCGCGGCGACGACCTCATCGTTGGCGGCCGAGCGGGCCTTGGGCGGGGTGCCCGGGGTGAGCAGCGCGGGGGCGGGGAGCTTGTAGACGGTCGTCGGTCGCGAGGCCTTGACGGGGGTGTCGAACTCGCCCGCGACGCCCTTCTCACTCGCGGTCGTGGCGAAGCCGGGGAGCACCGAGGCGCCGTCGTCGCGCAGGCCCGTGGCGCCCGGATCGACCTCGCCCGTGAAGCGGGTGACGGCATCCTCGGCACGGGCGAGCTCCTCAAGCAACTCGATGCCGTAGTCGTTCTGCGCGGACACCGGCTCGACGATGTCGGTGACCGCGGTCTCCTCGACGCGCGAGATGACCGGGCTGTCGAAGGCCGGCTCGCTCGTGCGCTGCGACTTGTTGCGTCGCCACCACGGGATCGAGGCGGGGTCGTCGTCGAGCCCGAGGTCGCCGAGGGTGCCGAACTCGAGCGAGTCGTTCTTGGCCGCCTTGGTCGCGGCGCGCTCGGTCTCGTCGGGCAGCTGAGCGCCGAAGAGGTAGGCGTAGAGCTCGCGCAGGCGAGCGCCGAGGCGGTTCGGCGGCGTCTTGGTGATGATGAAGAGCGACAGCACGAGGAGC
>CALRZA010000178.1:0-5027 GCA_943372535.1 Auritidibacter sp. Marseille-P8566 | reverse complement strand
GTGAGGTCGCTCAACTCTCCATCGCCTCTCGCGCGAGCTGCGCACTCGTGGCCGGGTCGCGCAACCAGAGGGGCACGGCGCGCGCCGCGATGCCGGCGGTCTCGAGCGCGGGGAGAGCCGCGGCATCCACCTCGTCGACGAGCCACGCGTCAAGCAGCCCGCCGGCCGATCGCGCGCCGTAGTGCAGTCCGACCGCCTCGGCGGAGGTCTCGACGCCGATCGCGGCGAGGCAGGCATCCGCCATGCCGCGCACGACCGAGCCGTTGATGATGGGGGAGACGCCGACCACGCGGGCGGGCGTCGCCGCGAGGGCCTGGCGCATGCCCGGGATCGCGAGGATCGGCCCGATCGAGACGACCGGGTTCGAGGGGGCGATGAGCACGACATCGGCGTCGTGGATCGCCTCGGCGACCCCAGGGGCGGGCGTCGCGGACTCCACCCCGCGCAGCTCGAAGGCGGTGGCGGGGATGCCGGCCCGGTGCCGCGTCCACCACTCCTGGAAGTGCATCGTGCCCTCGGCGGTCACGACGTGCGTCTCGACCTCGGCATCGGTCGCGGGCAGCAGTCGCACCCCGAGCGGCCAGCGCGCCGTGATGCGGGCGGTCGCCTCGGCGAGTCCGAGGCCCTCGCGCAAGAAGTGGGTGCGGGCGAGGTGGGTGCCGAGGTCGAGGTCGCCGAGGGTGAACCACGGCCAACCGACGCCGTATTCGCGCAGCTCGGCGCTCACGCGCTCCGACTCGCCGGCCCGGCCCCAGCCGCGCTCGGTGTCGTTGACCCCCGCGAGCGCGTACATGATCGAGTCGAGGTCGGGGGCGATGCGCACGCCCGACATCCACATGTCGTCGCCGACGTTGACGATCGCCGTGATCTCATCGGTGGATGCCGCGGCTCCCCGCACTCCCAGCAGGAACCGCGCGCCGCCGACGCCGCCCGAGAGAACCGTGATCCGCATGGCTCCACGTTAGCGGCGGCGACGCCCGGCCAACTCTCAGGGTGTGGGTGAGCGATTCTCTGTCAGACTCGACAGGTGGAATCCGACCTCACCGCGGACAACGTCGCCGCCCCGATCCTGAGCCCTCAGGACTTCGCGGCCACGGCCCGCGACATCCTCACCTCGATCGAGACCGTCATCGACGGCAAGCGGGATGCCGTCGAGATGGCGCTCACCGTGCTGCTCGCCGAGGGCCACCTGCTCATCGAAGACGTTCCGGGCGTCGGCAAGACGATGCTCGCCCGGGCGCTCGCGCGCTCCGTGGACTGCTCGGTCACGCGCATCCAGTTCACGCCCGACCTGCTGCCGGCCGACATCACCGGCGTCTCGGTCTACAACCAGGCCGAGCGGGAGTTCGAGTTCAAGCCCGGGCCGGTCTTCGCCAACATCGTCATCGGCGACGAGATCAACCGCGCGAGCCCCAAGACCCAGTCGGCCCTGCTCGAGAGCATGGAGGAACGTCAGGTCACCGTCGACGGCCGCACCTACCTGCTCGCGAGCCCGTTCATCGTGGTGGCGACGCAGAACCCCATCGAGATGGAGGGCACCTACCCGCTGCCCGAGGCCCAGCGCGACCGCTTCATGGCGCGCATCAGCATGGGCTACCCGGATTCGGCCGCGGAGCTCGCCATGCTGCGCACGCGCGACACCGCGAGCCCCTTGGATGCCATCCGCCCCGTCGTCGACGCCCCGCGCCTCGCCGCCATGATCACCACCGCTCGCGCCGTGTTCGCGAGCGCCCCGGTCGAGCAGTACGCTGTGGCGCTGGCCCAGGCGACGCGCACCGATCGCGAGCTGCGCCTCGGCGCGAGCCCTCGCGCGACCCTGCAGCTCGTGCGCGCCGCGAAGGCCCGGGCCGCGCTCGCCGGGCGCGACTTCGTGCTGCCTGACGACATCGATGCGCTCGCCGTGCCCGTGTTCGGTCACCGGCTCATCGCGGCCCGCCGCGCGAGCGCCGGCGGCACGATGCTCTCCGGCGGCAGTGTCGCCGAGATCATCACCCGCATCGTGGCCCAGACCCCCGTGCCGTTGGCCAGCGCGCGGTCGTGAGGCGTCTCGCCGCGAGGCTCACCGGCGGTGCCCGCTTCACGCGGCGCGGCTGGACGCTCGTGGGCGTCGGCCCGGTGCTGCTGTTCGCGGCGTATGTCGGCGGCCGCCCGCTGCTGCTCACCGCGGCCTGCTTCGTGCTCGCGGTGCCTCTCGCGGCGTGGATCGTCGTGCGGGCGTCACGGCCGCGCCTGGCGACGGCGCGCGCCTTCGCCCCGAACGTGATCGAAGCCGGGTCGACGACGACGGCGACGGTCGCGGTGCGCAATCTCGCGCCCTCGCGCTTCACGCGAGCGTTGTGGAGCGATGCCCTGCCGTGGCATCCGTGGACCACTCCGGTCGCGGAGCTTCCCGCGCTGCAGCCGCGCCTCGCCCGGTTCGTCGGCCGCGGCAACGCCGCCTCGGTGCAGTACGACCTGCGACCGCCCCGCCGCGGGGTGTTCGCGATCGGGCCCATGAGCGTGCTCGTGCACGATGCGTTCGGGCTCGTGAGTAGCGAGACGGTCGTCGGCGATCAGCAGACCCTCGTCGTCAAGCCGGAGGTCGTGCCGCTCGGCGATACGGGTCTCTCAGTGCCCGCGGGCGACGGCGAGAGCCGACTCGTGCAGCGCCGGGCGACGGGCGACGACGACGACTCGATGACCCGGGAGTACCGCAGCGGCGATGCCATGCGGCGGGTGCACTGGCGCGCCTCCGCCCGGCACGGCGACCTGATGGTGCGTCAGGAGGAGCAGCGCAGCTTTCCCGAGGCGCGCATCATCGTCGAAACGACCCGCCCCGCCTATCGTGACGCATCGACCGACCCGCTCGACGATGTCGAGAGCTCGGCCTTCGAGTGGACCGTGCGCATGCTCGCGTCGGTCTCGGTGCACCTGCGCCGAGCGGGCTTCCTCGTGACGATCGACGAGACCGGGCCGGCGCAGCTCGAGGCTTTCGGGCACGGCCGTCGCCGCACGTGGGGCGACGAGGAGTTCCTCGCGCGCCTCGCGACTCTGACGCTCTGCGCCGCCCCCGCCGCTCGGCACCCGGGCCGCGAGCGCGGGGCCAACGGCCCGCTCATCGCGCTGCTCGGTCACTCGGAGCCCGACACGATCGACTGGCTGCTGGCCCAGCGGCGGCCCGGCGAGCTCGCCGTCGCCTTCATGGTGCGCACGCCCACCGCGGTCGACGTCATCAGCCGCGAGTTCGGCTTCACGAGCACCGGCCCGAGCACCGGCGAGCGGCTGGCCGACGCGGGCTGGCTCGTCGTGCCGGTGCGCTCCGACGACGACCATGCGAGCGCGTGGGATGCCGTGGTCATCGAGACGGGACGCGCCCGTGGCACGGCCTGATCGACGCACCCGCGCGGCCGGCACTCGCCTGACCGGAACCGACGCCCTCCTTGCCGTGCTCCTCCTCGCCGGAGTCGGGGTGGCCGCGCTCAGTCTCCTCGCGGTGCTCGAGGGCTTCGGCTGGTGGTTCACCATGATGCTCGTCTCGTTCGTCGTGCTCGCGTGCGGCGCGGCCGCCCGGTTCGTGGCGCGCCATCAGGCGTGGGGGAGTCTCTTCGCTGTCGCCGGCGCGATTCTGCTGATCACGCTTCTCTTCGCGCCGGGCGAGGCCTTCCTCGGGGTGATCCCGACGATTGAGTCGATCGCCGCGCTCGCCGAGCTGCAGCAGGACGGCCTGCAGTCGATCGCCTCCCAGTCGGTGCCCGCCCGGGCCGACGACGGCATCCTCTTCCTCGTCGCGGTCGGGGCCGCCGGGCTCACCGTCGCCCTCGACTTCGCCGCGTTGAGCGTGCGGATGCCGGCGCTCACGGGCATCCCCCTGCTCGTCCTCGCGCTCGTGCCGACCTTCGTCGTGACCGACCTCGGCGACCCGATGGTGCTCGTGCTGACCGCCGTCATCTACCTAGCGATCCTGCTGCTCAGCGCCCCGCGGGTGCCGCGGCGCACCGCCCTCGGGGTGGGGGCCGCGGCGGTCGTCGCCGCCCTCATCGTGCCGATCTTCCTGCCGTCGGTCATCCCGGATCGCACTCCGACCGGGCCGGGCGATCGGGTCGCCACGGGACTCAACCCGATCATCACCCTGGGCAACGACCTGCGCCGAGCCGATCCGTCGCTCGCCCTCACTTACACGACGGATTCGACGACGGGGCTGTACCTGCGCCTCACGGCCCTCGACGACTTCACCGGCGTCGCCTGGGCGCCGGACGAGACGGCCGAGCTCAGCGGCGACGGGGTCGTCGAGATCGGACCGATCCCGGGGCTCACCCCCGACGTCCCCGTGACGACGGTGACCTCCGAGGTCACGATCGCGAACGTCCTCAGCCGCTGGCTGCCCGTGCCCTACGCGCCCGCGAGCGTCGACGGCGTCGTCGGCGACTGGGGGTTCGATCCCGACCTGCTGGCCGTGCGCTCGCGTGATGCCAACGCGCGCGGGCAGGAGTACACGGTCTCGAGCGTGCAGGTGGCTCCGTCGGTCGATCAGCTTCTCGCCGCCGGCACGACGGTGGACGCCGGGCTCGAGCGCTATCTCGGTCTGCCCGACGACCTGCCGGCGATCGTCGCCGAGACGGCGGCCGAGGTCGTCGGCACGGCGCCGACGAACTACGAGAAGGCGCTCGCCCTGCAGGACTACTTCCGCAGCGGCGACTTCACCTATTCCGAGGAGGCCCCAGTCGAGAACGACTACGACGGGTCGGGGGCGTCGGTGCTGCAGGCGTTCCTCGACGCCAAGGCGGGCTACTGCGTGCACTTCTCCTCGGCGATGGCCGCGATGGCGCGCAGTCTCGACATCCCGTCGCGCATCGCGGTCGGGTTCACGCCCGGCGAGCCGACCATCGGCGCTGACGGCGTCGTGACCGAGTACCGCGTCTCGACCGACAACTTCCACGCCTGGCCCGAGCTGTGGTTCGCCGGCATCGGGTGGGTGCGGTTCGAGCCCACCCCGTCGCGCGGGGAGACCCCGGCGTTCGCCCCCTCCACGGTTGACGACCCGGCCACCC
>CALRZA010000177.1:0-5060 GCA_943372535.1 Auritidibacter sp. Marseille-P8566 | reverse complement strand
GAGCGAAATCGGTGGCGAGCCACCACGATCAGGCTAGCCAACGCCGAGCGATCCGCGCCACCTCGGAGCTCTCTCTGTCAGAAGCTAGCCGTTCCGTCACACCCCGGCGCCGCCATACAGATCCCCCACATTCACGTCGGCAAGCCGCTGCGGTCGCAACTGGAGGCAGGCTCGACGCATGGGAATCCGTTATTGGGGCGGACCGCTACCCGCTCACCTGATCGAGACGGCACGCACGAACCCACGCCTGCTGCACATCGACGACGAGTACGACGAGTACCTCTGGCAACTGCCACAGGACGAGCGGGACGAGAGTGCGCCCTTCGGGTGCGGCAAGCACGAGCTCAACCTCGACAAGGCGTTCAACGACTTCCGAAGTCTCTGGGAGTGTGTGCCTCCCACACCACGGCCGGCGCTCGAGCTCGTTGATGGTTGGGTGACGGACCATCCGCGCGGCTGGATCCCTCACTACGGGATCATCGCTCCGGATCGCATCGCCGCGGTTCGCGATGACGTCGCCCAGACCGAGGAGGCGCAAATCCGGTCGTTCATCGATTCCGGTCACGGGGGTTATGGAGACGAATCTGAGTCGTACGTCCGCTATCTTGTCTCGCTGCACAAAGCAATGATCACGTTCCTCGACGAGCGACTCGCGCGCGGCGAGGGTGTCCTCTACACGATCGGTTAGGCGGATACCCCACGACAACCTCCACCCCTCGACAACATTGTCATACATGTCCTACAGTCGTGAGCAGGAGGTTCCCATGCTCTCGGTGCGACTCACTGCAGATCAGGAAGCGATGCTCGACCGTCTCGCCCGCGAGACCGGCCGCAGCAAGAGCTACTACGTCAAGCGTGCACTCGACGACTTCCTCGCTGACCGCGCCGACTACTTCCTTGCAATCGCGGCGATCGAACGAAACGAACCCCGATACTCGGCCGAAGAGGTGAGGCGCGAGCTTGGCCTCTGAGGTCGAGTACACCGCCACCGTCCTCCGACAACTCCGCAAGCTCGACCGTCAGGTCGCGCGCCGAATCGTCGACTACCTCGATGAGGTCGCCCGCCTGGACGATGCCCGATCCCGCGGAAAGGGGTTGGTCGGCGATCGGGCGGGAATCTGGCGGTACCGCATCGGTGACTACCGAGTGCTGTGCGAGATCCGCGATGCCGAGCTGGTGATCGTGGCGCTCACAATCGGTCATCGTCGCGAGGCCTACGACGGATAGCAGAGCCAAGGTTTATGAGTCGGATCTGCTCCACGCAAGGCTCTCCTGGATCACCGTGAGTACCAGTTCTAGCTCGTGACGATCACGGGGGCCGTACACGAGGAACTCGGTCCCATGATCCTCGAACTGATGCGGCTCGGCCCAGCCCAGTGCGTCGAGTTCGCGGCCACGATCGGGCGGAAGCACGACGTGGATCGAGGTGTCGTCGACGCCGTGTAGGTGCACCGGCTCGCATCTCGCGTGGGCGGGCGCGAGGGATCGACGCGGCTCGATCGGGGCATCCAGACCTCAATGAATACGGCGCGACTGGAGGCCGGCGACACGGCGCTGTGCCCCTCAACCACGCCCGGGAGCTGGAACAGCGCTGACGAGCTCACCCCAGACAGCAGGCGGCGACTGCTGGTCGAGTTGTCGTTGCGGGCCGCTGGTTGACACTCGCGGTCGGGGTCCCTGGCGCAGCTTCACAGCACCTCCCTCTCGCCATTTTGAAATTGACGTGCCGGTGCCAGCCCTACAGAACCTTCTTCACCACGCTCGACTTCAACTGCATGCGCCCGAATCCCGGCACGGTCGCGTCGATGTCGTGGTCGCCCACGCCATCCCCGATCAGGCGGATGCCGCGCACCTTCGTGCCGACCTTCACGACCCCGCCGCCGGCACCCTTCACCTTGAGGTCTTTGGCGATGGTCACGGTGTCGCCGTCGACGAGCTCGTTGCCCACGGAATCCCGGACGACCGCATCCGCAACCGAGGCGGCGTCGGCATCCGCACCCGCCGCCCACTCGTGACCGCACATCGGGCAGACGAGCAGGTCGCCTTGCTCGTAGGTGTACGCCTCACCGCACTGCGGGCACGCGGGCAGAGCGTCAGACATTGAATCGGAACTCACTCCAACTCCATACCGATGATCTCGTCTCCAGCGCAGGCCTCAGGAATCGTCACGCCGTCCAGCCCACTCTGCTGAAGTGCCCCGCCGCCACCGACTAGAGGGTCGCCGACATAGATGGCGTTTCCAGACGGCAGAGTCACGCCATCCCCATTGGGGCGGATTGTCGTTCCGAACGGAAACAGTAGTGTGATCACGCTTCCGCCTGCTGCGTAGCCGACGCAGCCCGAATCACTGACTGCGAGTTCCCCTTCGAAAGCGGCCCCGGCGCTCATCCCTGAGTCGCCAAGCGGAGGACTGTCCGCCGTCGCGATGGAGAGACCGGTAGAGCCACCAGCCTCGTCTTGCGTTGTCTTCGGGGTGTCCTGCGGGGCTGTTACCGCGCAGGAAGACAGAACGCAGATCAGCCCCGTACCGACGAGGAGCTCTATGTTCCTAATCGTCATGTGATGAGGCTGCCTCAAGAAACGTCACTACTGGAGTGTGCGCCTTGTCTACCCGCGAAGCCAGGCAGTTACGACGCATGATTCGAACCGGGTGCCGCACCTAGCAGCGGCTGGGCCTCCGGCGGATTCCGATAGTCACTGTCCCACGGCAACTGATCGCTCGAGTCCGGCCAAACCAGCTGGAGTGCTTCGAAGGTGCGCAATATCCGGATCGCCGCATCCAGCCCACTGCGGTCCTCGACTCGGACGAACGCTACTGAACCCGACTCGGTGAGGGCTCCGGTCCGATCTCCTGGCCTAAATGGTCCGCGCGATCCCTGCTCGTCGACCGCGTTCCTGATGAATACATCGGCTACCTCTGCGGTTAGCCCGGTAATGACGATCTCGTCCCAGCCTCTCGAAGTGAGACCGACGGTGTAGGAGAAGGGGGAGACGGTGGCGCTGCCGAGAACGTGCCTGATTGCCCACCCGTGAGAATCGACCATCCGCTCGAACTCGGCGAACGCGTGCTCATACGGGCTTTCCACAATCCGACCCTAGCGCCGCGCACATCGATCGGAGTCAGCTTGTCGAAGTCCGGGCCTCGGACGTTGAACCGGAACTTGACCGGGCTTCGTACTAGAGCAACTGCTCACCGGCCTCGAGCACGGCTTTGGTTTCGCGCTAGCCCGCGGCACCCTGCCGAACTGCTGCAAGAATCTCATCGTGGCGCGTGGATGGAACGAGATTGACTGGGGCATGGGCTTGCCGTCGCTTGACGACCTCATTGAGTCCTGGCGGCATCTGCGCTGGGAGACGCTCGAACTGGAGGTGCCGGCGCTCGACCGCTTCCTCGATGCGCTCGATGCAACCCTGATGAACGGCGGATACCTCATCGGTCGATGGAGAGCCGCTGAGTACTCAGAAGTCACCCAATGGTTCGTCAGCAGGAATCGACTCGACTACTACGAACTCTTCAGGACACTGTTCGACAGTCCTGCCTTCCGAGAACGCCTCCCCGAACTCGAAGTACCGGTAGATCTGGGCCGAGTGCCCGCCGGGCTGAAGCAGCAGATGTCTGGGTCACTCATGCTCGATGGAGCATGGGCTGGCCTGTTGGTGTCGGGAGGCGCACATCGACGCTTCGAAGGAAGCGCGCGCGAAGCGAAGGCACTGGCTTCGGCGGCCACGGAGGCAATCATCGGAGACAGGTTTGAAGATTTCCGGGTCGATGTCTCTTATGAAGCATGGACTCCATGGTTCGCCGATGTTGCTTGGGACTGCACATACGTCCTGACCGACTTGCGCAACGCCGAGATAACGGTCTTGTGCACGACCGACACTGATTAAGTGTGGCTCGCCTCACCTACACGTTGAACCGGAACTCGACCACGTCGCCGTCCTGCATGACGTAGTCCTTGCCCTCGATGCGCGCCTTGCCCTTCGCGCGGGCCTCGGCGATCGAACCGGTGGCGACGAGGTCGTCGAAGCCGACGATCTCGGCCTTGATGAAGCCCTTCTCGAAGTCGGTGTGGATGACGCCGGCCGCCTGAGGGGCCTTCCAGCCCTTGCCGATCGTCCAGGCACGCGCTTCTTTCGGACCTGCCGTGAGGTAGGTCTGCAGCCCGAGGGTGTCGAAGCCGATGCGGGCGAGCTGGTCGAGGCCGCTCTCGGTCTGGCCGGTGGAGGCGAGCAGCTCGGCGGCGTCCTCCGCGTCGAGGTCGATGAGCTCCGACTCGAGCTTGGCGTCGAGGAAGACGGCCTGGGCGGGCGCGACGAGGGCGGCGAGCGCGGCCTTGGCGGCGGCATCCGTCAAGATCGCCTCGTCGACGTTGAAGACGTAGATGAAGGGCTTGCCGGTGAGCAGGCCCAACTCGCGGATCGGCTCGAGGTCGAGGCCGGAGGCGGAGAGGGGCGTTCCGGCATCCAGCGCCTTCTGCGCCGCGAGCGCCGTCTCGAGCACGACCGGCTCGATGCGCTTGGTCTTGAGCTCCTTCTCGTAGCGCGCGACCGCCTTCTCGAGGGTCTGCAGGTCGGCGAGGATCAGCTCGGTGTTGATGGTCTCCATGTCGGAGGCGGCGTCGACTTTGCCGTCGACGTGCACGACATCCGGGTCGCTGAAGCCGCGCACGACCTGCGCGATCGCGTCGGCCTCACGGATGTTGGCGAGGAACTTGTTGCCCAGCCCTTCACCCACGCTCGCGCCCTTGACGATGCCGGCGATGTCGACGAACGACACGGGGGCGGGCAGGATGCGCTCGCTGCCGAAGATCTCGCTCAGCGTGGTCAGCCGCGGGTCGGGCAGGTTGACGACGCCGACGTTGGGTTCGATCGTGGCGAACGGGTAGTTCGCCGCGAGCACGGTGTTGCGGGTGAGCGCGTTGAACAGGGTGGACTTGCCGACATTGGGCAGTCCGACGATCGCGATAGTGAGAGCCACGAGGGGCAAGCCTACCGGCGCTCTCCCGCTAGCATCGGCTGAGCGCATCGCGGCAGGCCGCGTGCGACCTCGACACCGCCAA